>NZ_KV805172.1:0-6855 GCF_001811545.1 Corynebacterium sp. HMSC074A09
GGAAGTAGTCAACGACCTCCTCAACGGAAAAACCGAAGCCGGCGGCGTTAATCCCCACCAAAACCGAAATCCACCAGTAGTACTAAAAGGGCTCTTCCGGTTTTAGAGTGCATTGATTAGTTCGCCGGGGGTTCGGGCGTGGCACAAGATATTGGGGTCCTTGGCTGAGGTTACCCTCGTTTAGTGGACACCCTATTTGTACGGATCCTGTGTCCGTAGGAGAGGATGTTCATTGTGAGTCAACAGCGCAAGAAGTACACGCCGGAGTACCGGCGTGAAGCCGCGAACCTTGTAATCGAGTCAGAGCGCCCGATCGCTCATGTGGCTAAGGAGATTGGCGTCTCCGCCGGGCTTTTAGGCCGGTGGGTCAAACTCGAGCGTGAACGCCGAGGGGCCTCGGATGGGATGAGTGAGGCGGATCTTCGTGCTGAGAATGCCCGTCTGCGCCGTGAGTTGGCGGAAGCCAAGATGGATAACGAGTTTTTGTCAAAAGCGACAGCCTTCTTCGCCGCGAAGCAACGCGAGCAGAAAAGTTCGAACTAATGCGGCAGGAGAAGGCGAACTACAGCATCAAACGCATGGCACGGCTATTAAAAGTATCTCGGTCTGGATACTACAAATGGGCTGATACGCAGCAGAAACGACTATCCGGAAAAGATAATCGTGCAACATTTTACGATGACGTTGACCGCAAGATTCATCAGATCTGGAAAGACTCCGATGAGGTTTATGGTGCTCCCCGGATCACCGCAGAACTTACCGAGCGCTACCAGATCACCCTGAATCGCAAGACTGTGGCTAAGCGGATGCGCATGATGGGCATTGAAGGGATTTCACCGCGTGCCTTTGTCCCAGTGACAACGATTCAAGCCAAGCGTAAGTCAACTCTTCCTGACCTGGTCAAGCGCATGTTTGATACTGGTGAGCTCAACCGAGTGTGGATGTCGGATATTACCTACCTACGCACCAGCGAGGGATGGTTGTACTTGTGTGCGGTCCGCGACGGCCATTCCCGCAGGGTGCTGGGCTGGGCGATGGATAGCGTTCAAGATACATGCCTGGTCGAACGGGCCCTGCGGATGGCATATACACTGCGCGGTGACGTTCCTGATGGGCTGGTGTTCCACGCTGACCGCGGAACGCAATTTACCAGCGAGAAGCTCTGGGAAGTCTGCCATAACCTGGGCATTGCTCAGTCTGTGGGGCGTACTGGTGTGTGCTTCGATAACGCGATGGCTGAGTCGTTCTGGTCGACGCTTAAAACCGAGTTCTACGACCGTAAGCGTTGGCCTACCCGCGATGCTGCGCGCAAGGCCGTTGCCTACTGGATGGAAGTCGTTTACAACCGTCGGCGCCGGCACTCTGCACTAGGAATGGTCAGTCCCGTCGACTTCGAAAACCACATTGGTCTAACCACCAGTAGAAAAGAAATAGCTGCCTAAACACTAGGTAGCCCCACTACGTGTCCACGAATTGCGGTCAACCCCATGGCTTTGTAGGAAAAAGGTATCTAATCCATCCGTACAAAACTAAGGACCTACTGTGCAGCCTAACGGAAATGTCATCGTCGATACCATCTGCCGCACCGCAAAACTAGGAACTACTATCACCGGTGCCACAGAAAACGGTGACGTCACTGTTATTGAAGCCGAACCCGTCGAGCCGATCAATGAATGCCCTACCTGCGGGCAGCCTGGAGTATTCCGCGACCACGTCATCCGCAGCCTGGTCGATCTGCCCATCGTCGGCCACCCAACAACTTCATGTGCGCCTTCCACGCTACCGGTGCACCAACAAGCGTTGCTTGCAGAAGATCTTCCGTGCTGGCCTTGCCTGCGCGCCCGACAATTCAAAGACCACGGACCAGGTGACCCACTGGATCCTGCAACGACTCTGCCTAAATCGGATGAGCGTTGCCGCTGCACCCAAGTCATTAGGCCTGGGGTGGGATATGAAGTGTCCCAGGTTTTGTTCCGTTTGATGAAACCCGTTTTTGAAACAACGTACGGAGCACAACGCACGCCGATGCCAAAGCTTCCGCAACATCGACTACCTCATCAAACCCACGACAGTGGGATTCACACCCTCAATCCCCACGCGTGCAATCTTCGCACCTCAAAGATTGAAAAATGAAAGAAACCGGAGGTAACATACCCTTTCGAGTTTGTTACTTCCGGTGGTGCAGTTTGTTCAACTGCTCATCAGGATCTTACGGGGGATAACACTAACACACCCTGACTCTTGGAAAACGCAGCACACAGACCGTGCACACCCTCACCGATAAAATGGGCACCAGTCCCGAAAGGAGAAGGAATGTACACGACCATCACCCTCGCCGCACTCGCAGTACTTTTCGTCTTAATCATCCAGACCATCCGCCGCGAACGGCCAGAAGACCGTATGTATTACGCCGCGCTTGGAGGCAGCATAAGCGCAGCAATGATCCTTGTCCCCTCCTTCCTTTTCACCCAGGCCGGTCTCTCGCGAGAACTGGCCGCACTGCTCATCTCCTTCGGCCTACTAGCCTTGTGGATTACCATTTTCGGACTCCGCCTAAACGCAAGAACTAGCAGGTAAACCTGCATAACACAGAACATATGCTTTAGCATATGGCGGAACATACGCTATAACATATGCCTAAACATATGTTCCGCCATATGGCAGGACTCGCGGGCGCACGAATACGCAGATTCCCGCCCGCAGTAGAGAAAAGGAGGGCTACGGGCTCAGTGTGGGAGTATTGCGAAACCTTCGCGCGCCCATTAGCCTAAAAAGTGACAGCACAGTTCATCCCTGAATTGCGGCTGCACAATAAAAAGGGCCCCAACGAGTGCCAGCTCGTTGAGACCCTCGGGCCTAAAGACCCACGTGAAGCATCGCGGTAACGAGCTTCACGATTACGGTCACAAGAACTATGACCTTGGTAGCCACATCTAGCCAGTCAAGCTTGGTGGCATCAAGGTCTTTTCTTTTGCGACCGGGTGTATCCAATGAGTGTTTACCCATTGTCTACCTCCCTTTACGTCGTAGGGTTGTCCGCTCGCCTGAAAAAGGCGCGCGGGACAGCCCACGTCACGCGCGGGCCTTACCGCGCACCGACGAGGAAGTCACGCCCACGCCCCACCACAGGTGGCGGGGCATGATTGTGAACCGGCACTAACGTTAGCAGCCACCCCTGACGAGACCTAGAAGCATGATTTCACCCCTGCCTTTATAAAAGCCGCCCATGAGGGGAAACCCGTACAGTGCTACTTGCAGCTGCACTCAACACCGCTAATTTCTCTGCCTGTCACCCTATCTAGACGCACGAAAATGCTGGCAGTGCTACATAACTGCCGGCATATGCTTTAGCATATGCCTAAACATATGTCCCGCCATATGGCAAGACATATGACGGGGCTCATGGGCGCGCTGATCTACCATCACGGCCGCACTACCCTAGGTGTTTTTCAATGCTCGATACACCGTAGGACGGGTTACCCCAAATTCCCGCGCTAGTGCTGCCTTTGACTCCCCTGCCAATATGCGCCGTTTAATCTCCGCTACTTGCTGCGGGCTAAGAGCGGGTTTGCGACCTTTGTACTTTCCGGCCTTTTTCGCCAACGCAATCCCCTCCGCCTGGCGCTCGCGGATAATGGCCCGCTCAAACTCCGCGAAGCTACCGAGAATTCCGAGCATTAAATCCGCGCGCGGATCGGACGTGTCTTTCGCAAACGCGAGATTCTCATGCAGGAAAGTAACAGTCACACCCTTGCCGGTAAGTTCATCAACAATACCGCGCAGATCTGTCAGCGATCGGGCGAGACGGTCAATCGACGACACGACAAGTTCGTCACCGTCTCGCACGTACGCCATACACTCGACAAGTCCAGGGCGGGCAGTCTTGGTGCGGCCGGAAATCCTATCTTCAAAAAACCGGTCAATCCTGCCGGAAGCATTGAGTAGTTCTTTCTGGCGCTGATTATTCTGCTCCACCGTGGAGACACGGATATAGCCCACCCGCTGCCCATGCGAACCAGAGTCATTGACCATTAGTCTTCGCTCCGCGAAGGTTTAAAGGCGGCATTCTCTTGTTCTATGACTGCATCACGATACGACTCGATTGCATCCGAGAGGGCATAAAGCTGAACACCGTCGAGGCCATCAGCGTCAGCAAGCAAGGATTGCACAATCCTGCCCAACGCCTGCTGCCCCGACGACAATCCACCATGCAGATCTTTCACCCGCGCCAACGCGGGCACTTTGTCAATATGACTTTCAATATGGAAACCGTCAGACGATAACATCACACTCACCACTTTCTGTAAACATAAGGCCTAGACCCCGCTAGACACATGTAAAACAATGCTAGGAAAGGCCCTATTTTACAGGAAACACTCTTCCCTAAACCGGCGTAACAATAGGGTGTACCCCAGGTGCCCCTACCAGCGCCCGCAGTTGAAGGCTTCACCTACCAAATGGTAAAGTTAGCTATATGCGAACCAGTCAGCGCTCCGAGATCCTGGAAGCTGCCCTCCGCGTCATGAACGCAGCGGAGGGTGGCGACATTACCCTTGACGCAGTGGCCCACGAGGCCGGGCTCACCAAACCGGGATTGCTATATCACTTCCGCAACCGCGACGTACTGCTCGCCGCGATCGTCGACCACGCTGCGGCCAACGTCGAGAACGACATGACTGCCACCCTTGGCAAGCCCCTCGAGAACGCCAACGCCACCGAGCGGCTCCTGAGCTACGTTCACGTCGCCGCCCACGGGGCCGCCAAGCGCGCCGAGTTCATCATCTGGGGCCAAGCGACGTATCGGCCCGAACTCACCGAACCGTGGACTACGCGGATGGGCCGCTGGCTCGAACTCCCGGACGATCTCGACGCCGCCACCCGAGCCAGGCTGACCACCGCCCGACTCGCCGCCGACGGACTCTGGGGCGCCCAGGCCACAGGTGTGTTCACCCTCCACGGCGCGGATCTCGAAGCCGTCGTCTCCAGCATTCGCTCCCTGATCGAAGGAACAACCCCATGAAGCAGTGGTTCCTGCTCGCTGGCGCCATCACTACCGAAGTGGCGGCGACGCTGTCTCTCAAGGCGGCGCTCAATCACCCATCCTGGTACATCGTGGTTGCTGCCGGATACATCGGCACTTTCGTCTTCCTCACCTTCTGCCTGCGCGAAGGAATGCAGATCGGCGTCGCCTATGGCATCTGGGGAGCCAGCGGGGTCGTGCTCGCCGCCGTGCTATCCGCCGCGATTTTCGGTGAACCTCTGACCGCTGTGATGGGTCTTGGAATGGTTGCGATCATCAGCGGTGTCCTCACCGTCGAACTCGGCTCCCAGAAAGCTCAGCAAACCGCAGCCCAGGAAGCAGGAGTCAACTCATGAGATGGATCTTCCTCGCAGGCGCCATCTTGTCCGAAGTCGTCGCGACCATGTCGCTACGAGCCTCCGACGGTGGCCGGGTGAAGAAATGGTTCATCGGCGTCATCGCGGGGTATCTCGTGGCGTTCGTCGCCTTAAGTCTCGCCTTGGCCGACGGCATGGCCCTTGGCGTCGCCTACGGCATCTGGGCAGCATCCGGCGTAGCTCTCACCGCGATCCTCGCCCGGGTCATCTTCCACGAACCCCTCACCCGAACCATGGCCCTCGGCATCCTCCTCATCGCCGTCGGAGTTCTCACCGTTGAACTCGGCGCCAACTTGGCGAACTGACGCATTTCCGCAGGTAAACCAGGCAGATTGGTGTGCTGCACCACGAGGCGCACAGACAAAGGCTCCCCAATGAGCGCCTGTGGGCCTAGCGTTGTGGATGTGATCACCTGTGTCGTCCACTACACCATCGACCCCGACCAGATCGCAGCCTTTGAACAGTTCGCCCGCGCTTGGATGCGGCATGTCGACGAACACGGCGGCACCCACCACGGGTACTACCTACCCGCGGAAGGTGTGAGTGACCGTGCGGAATCCCTGTTCAGCTTCCCCAGCCTGGCTGCCTACGAGCAGTACCGCACCTTGTTCGGCACCCACTCGGACTTCATCGCCGCTGACCGGATTCGAGACGAGTCCGAGTGCGTCCTGCGGTACGAGCGCACCTTCATGCGGCCGCTCCTACCCCAGGGACACTGAAAGGGACTCCGGCAGCACGCTCGGCACAACCCACAACGCCGCAGGTCAGCGCGTACAGATGGGTGTACCTTAAACAACTGGTATTGACTGTTCGTTTAAAGAGGAGTGTTTATGGTCAGAAGCAAAGATGAATCTCAACCCACACAAGAAAACAAAACTCCCCCTGCGAAGGGGGGTAAAAAGACTATTCCACTGAAAGGGAGAGTGAAGGTTTACTTTAGGATTAATATCCTCCTTATTTTTCCTCCTCTTGGAGTCTTCATTTTGGATTGGTGGGATTTATGTACGCACTCTAAAAACAGTGAAGAGGTATGGGCGGGTGCTGCTATTATGGTTCTCTCTTTCATTAGTGGCGTCATATTCTTGACTAGAGCTTGGTGGATAAAAAGAGTTAATAACCGTGGGTTCCGGGTGACTAAGAATCCGGACGACTACGCACTCGAAAGAACTACTCTCTTGGCGTGGGTTTTGTTGCTCATTTTCCCAATAATTATCGAGGGTGTCGACGGCGCTTCGGGGATAGGTGCAATTACGAAGTGGGCTGCTGTCCTGGCTTTTTGGACCCCCATCGTTAGTATTGTCGGTTCAAGCTGGGGGAAGCTAAAAGCAACAAAACCTAACAGAGGAAAAATTATTTGGCCGTGTAACTGGGGGAATGAAGCGTCTGAAAAACCAGAACGTGAGAACCGTGAAGGGGGAGGAAAAGGGGCTCTTCCGGTTTTGGAGTGCGTAGCGGGGT
>NZ_KV805173.1:0-1596 GCF_001811545.1 Corynebacterium sp. HMSC074A09
TATCAGGTGTCTACCAAACAGGGGTCAGGTCCACTTTCTAGGAGCTTATTTCAGCTACACTAATCAAAATGGTTGAATTAGCGTTCGGCGTTGCTTTTTGCGGATCTAGCCCGGGCTACGAGATTCGGTGGACGGATTCGTCGCTCAGTTTTCTAATGTCACAAGCATTGAGTTGTCATTCGTAGAAATCCAGTTGGAGGTGTCTTGAGATGCTCTTAAGGAAAATGCTCTCTCCTGCAACTGTAATCAGAGTGAATGTTCTTGTGGATGCGTACGTGACTTCATTTCTTGCAGCTTCTGTAGGTTACCTGACAGTAGAATCTGGTCTTGATGGTCAAGGTGCTTTGCATGCGGTGGGCACGGGCATTGTTATTGGGACAATTCTGTCGTTGCCGCTTGCACGTCTCGGAGATGTCGTGGGCGAAGCTAGGGTTCTCGGCTGTGTGCAGATTTTTCAGGTTGTCGCATATGCTGTTCTTGGAATAGTCCCTGGTCAAATCCCATTGATGGGTGCTTTGGTTGGAATCTTTTTGCTTGGAAGGTTTGTTTCGCCTCTGAGAGGTGCTCTTCCTCCACGTTACCTGCAAAAAGAGGAGCTAGTTAGTTTCAAAATTGGGCTACGAACAGCAACGTTGACTGTCGTTCTACTTGGGACAGCCACCGTATCATGCATTCTGCTTTTTGATATCTCGATTCGAACCTTTGCTGCGTTGCTTGGGATTTTTGGATATTTTGTTTGTATCCTCGCGACGCAAGTATTGAAGCAAAATCAAGGGGTCGAGGTTGTACGCCGAGCTTCATTTCCCGTCAGATTTTCATTGGCAACAGATGTATGGATTTCTTGTCTAAAAGTCCTTGTTACATTCGCAATTGTCACAACCGGTTCCGTTCTAGTGCCGTACATACTGGCATCCAAGGGAAGTAAGCTTAGTTGGTTGCTATTGTGCTCTGTATTTATAGAAATTGCGATCAATTATGTTATCCAGAAGAACTCTGGCTTCAAGGAAGGAGGTGGGGCTTCAAATTTCGCCTTACTCTTGCTAGCAGTTGCTTTGGGGGTGTTTGGCGGGATTCTCTTAGTTAGCAGTGCCGTGCTCTTACAATCAATGATTGTCTTTTCATTAGCCTTGATGGCGGTATTCTGCTTTAATCATACCGCCCGGACGTTCGCAACTATTATGGCTTGGCAGTTTCAGTATGAGAAAGGTGATGATAAAGATCGGACATTTGTAGTAGCTATATTTTCGATGGCGTCAGCTTTTGGTATCGGGTTTGCAAATTTAATAGGTGCAAAAATTTACGAAGTAGTAGGTGTGTAAATTTATAGTGAAGGATATCTTCGAAAGCCCGAGAATTAACAGTAGGAATAGACGTGGGCGCTGGTACCCACGACATGAATCTTGGATGCAGTGCGCACGAGCGCGAACTTCGACGCACCCATGCGCGAGCCCTAGTAGTCCGTCTGGTCGAGTGAATTGGTCTATTAGCAGTGTCGGTGGCCGTCTATTGGAATGGTTTATTTGCGACCAGCGTTTTAGAACACGTGAAAGAATGCGGCGGCTAAGGGGGGTGTTCCTATATAGTTTGTCAACCTCG
>NZ_KV805174.1:0-13027 GCF_001811545.1 Corynebacterium sp. HMSC074A09
AATCAACGCACTCTAAAACCGGAAGGGCCGGAAAAGGAATAGATAAGACCCGCTGTCTCTCTCCAAAAAACTTGTATAAGACTGGAAATCTTGGATTAATCCTAGTTCAAGCCCTGTTGTTCTTTGCCGTAAACTTCCTAGCTATCTTTTCCGATTTGTGGGTACGGCTCCCCGGTTGCAAGGCAATGGTGTTTTTCGGAGTTTATTTACTCCTATTTCTCGGTTGTTCGAGCCTGTATTTCGTTCCCGTCCACGACAAGGGCATGAAACCCCCGTGGCTGATTATTAGTCTAGTTGTCATGGCAGCTACACCGGCTATCCCAGCTGGGGTCGAACAGCTCGCCACGTCTGGAGTGGTGAATTCCCTATGGTGGAAGCTTGTAAAACTGCTTATCGGCACCGTCTGTCAGATTGTCGCAGGATATATTGCATGGAAGGCGACAGAACTGATACCAACGCCTGCCGTTAAGCAGAACGGTAAGGAGAATGGTGAAGGAGCGGCGTGACGGACATTGTGCATGAAGCCCAGGACACGCACCTGTACGCCTTGTTTATTGGAGCTCACGGGGATACTGGGGACTACGAGTACGCACTCGACGCCGCCAACAGTGCCGCCCAGCACTTACAGGTACTACAAGCGGAGTTGCCTGCCACTTCCCCACCGGCCCGCGACGCCGGCATACTCGCTAAGTTCGTGCGCGCAGCACAACGGAATCTGTCTCAACAACGGCCCGCAGATAATCCAGATGAGCTTCTAGGACTGGCCACCAGTCTCAAAGAACGGTTGGAAGGCTCGCAATAAAGGAAACTCCCCTAGTGCTTCTCGTCGTTGGAAGCACTGAGGGAAGAAGTCACCTGCACTATGTGGCGGAATGTTTGGCCTCCCTGCCGGGTGTGTGCTTCCGACAAGCAGATAGCGGGTGCGCAAACCGCTGTAGATCTGCGCACCCGCTAAGCCGAAAAGCGGACAATCGCTCTGGACGTTGCGGTAGCTATCGGGGCCTTTGATCTCAAACCACTGGTCGCCGATTGGTGCAGTATTGTCCATCTGGCGGGTAAAGAAATCTGCGACCTGACCGGCTAAGAGTGCAACTAAATCGCGCGGGTTTCAACCGGAGGGAGAAGCTAATCCCATTCGATTTTGGGAATTTCTGGGTACTTGAATCCAGTGGGTATTTTCAGCTCCATGCGGAATTGTCCGTTTAGCGGCCCCGTAATAATCCTTCCAACCCACTTGCCTTTTGGCTTAAACCCATTTTTCTTCGCATTTTCGAGCGCGAATTCGACACTGTTATATAGGTCAAAGGCGGGATCTGCACTAATACCGTGAATGGATTCCCAACCTCTCGAATCTGCTCCCACTCCCGGATAGTATCCCATTCCATTTCTCCAGCCGTCGTTATCACAATGCCAATGGAGATATTTTTCAATGGTGTCCCAGTTCTCTGGCATTTCTTTAAGCAATTTGATGGAAAATCTCGGTTGCTCTCTGTGGGTGCAGTCTTTGAATTTGGATAAAGGCACGTCAAGAACCCACCATTGGTCTTCACCTTCAACCCCGTGAAGAGTTCTTCCTGTTGCTTTTGCAACAACTGCGATGAAATCTCTCCAGTGAGCCACCCACCATTCGTCCCCTTGATCGGGGAATGTGGAAGTGTGCTCCTGGCCTTCGATTCGTGCACAGAACCTCAGTTTGGGGAACTCGGTGACAATTTCGATCGGATGCTCTGCTTCTAGGGTGACCTTGAATGGGCCGGGGTCGGGGGTTCCATCGATTGTTGACCTCTTCATAGTTTTAGCTCTTTCTTCTAGGAGATTGGCGAGTGGATGCAGTTCTAAATAGGTAGTATTCCGGACTTCTTCGCTGGCGGCGCTTTCTTTTCTTTACCTGTCGGGATCTTAGAATATCTGGGGAAACTACCTCGCCTGAGATATCGGCACACCTGTCTGGCTTGTGCGCGCAGCACAACGGAATCTGTTTCAACAACAGTCCGCAGATAATTCAGACGAACTTCTAGACTTAGCCACCAGCCTCAAAGAACGGATGGAAAGCTCGCAATAAAGGAAACTCCCCTAGTGCTTCTCGTCGTTGGAAGCACTAGGGGAGAAGCCACCTGCGGGGGTGCGGGAGTCGTGGCTTTTTGTTTTCCTTCCGTCCGACTGTGCGCCGGGGGAAGCGCGCTGCGGACACCCAAAACCATACCGCCTTACAGCGCGCTCGCAACCGGAATATCCCTCAGCAAGTGGATAGCTTTAAATTTCGAGATGCGCATATATGCATATGTATATATCAGTACATGCGCATAAAGTGATTTTTAGTTCAGCTCTCTACTTAATGGTTTCCCTCCGCATAGCATGATATACACACATGCGCATGTCGCTACCTGGATAGATCTTCTCTAAATCTATTCTTGCTTTATGACTCGAGTAATTTCCGTGATTCAGTCGAAGGGCGGGACAGGGAAGACCACACTTTCGGTAATGCTCGCAGAGGCAATTCGGAAGATGGGTTATACGGTTGCAGTCGCAGACGGCGACCCCCAGCAATCTGCCACCCGATGGGCGAGCAGAGTAAAGGATTTTCCATTTCCCATCGAATCTGTCCGCAGTTCAAATGATTTCCCTGGAGTAGTCAGGAGAGGGAACAATCCGGACTTTCTTATAGTCGACACCCCTCCAGGTGGTTTAGCTTTCATAACCGAAAGCGCCGAGGCTGCCGATTTAGTCCTTCTTCCAACTGGTGTTTCCCCGATGGATATTGATCGAACGCAGGTCACACTTTCTTGGCTAATAGAAATGGGGATACCAACAGCAGTTGTTCTGTCGAATGTCGACAGAAGGGAAAAACTTCTAGATGAAGTCCATGCCGAACTGGAGGGTGATGAAACTGCAGCGCTTGCTGAAACAGTCATCCCAACGAGGGCGGCTACACGTCGCGCTTTCGGAACAAAGCCCAGTAGTACGAAGGTTTGGGATTCTTTGGCTCGAGAAGTAGTCGCAGCATTTGAGGATTAAGGGGTAGGCAATGGCAATTCCAAAGGCTAAAAATAAAGCGCGGGAAGAATCGTCTGGAAATAAGTCGGAGGTCTCGCCTTCAACAAAGATGTTCGCCCAAGCTAACGATAAAGCGACACGCCTTCAGTTGTACGTCCGCGATCGGCAATTGATTAAAGAGCTCAAACTCGCCGCAGTGGAAGAAGAGAAGAGTATCTCCCAACTTTTTGAAGAGTGGGCAACACGATGGCTCGAGGAAAGAAGCTAACTATCTGGTGTATATACCTACATACACATATGCGGATATAGGTATATACGCATATGCGCTCTAGTGCTTTTACCTCGCTGTTTCTAGAGCTCTGGGCCTTGTTCTTCTTCAAGGTCGTCAGCAGGTGCTTGTTCGTCAGTGGTATCGCTGTCGCTGGTAACGCTTTGTTGCTCGCCGCCCAGGCCGAGGCTGGCGAGGAAGTCGAGGCTTGCTTGTGCGCCCTGGTGCAGATCGCCGGCGTCTTCGTCCTGGGTGTTGTCGGTGTTGTCGGCTTCTGGGGTGGTCTCGGGCGCTGGTTGCGCTTCTTCTACGGTGTTCTGGACGGTGGTGTCTTGTTCGTCGTGGTGGGTGTCGTCATTGTCTGGTTCGTAGGCGGCAGCGATGGTTTCTGCGACCATGTCGCGGATTGTCTCTTGTGATGGCTCGTCTACGCCCAGGCGGCGTAGTTCGTAAGTGCGTTGTGCGGCCAGGAGGTTGACTTCATCGGCGATGTAGCCTGCATGGTCAGCGACATCGTTAGGGATTTCCTCTGCGCGCAAGCGCGTGGCGATGTCGGCGCGGTCAGCCCAGTCCATCTTCTCGCGGCGGATAGTATCGAGGCGCTGTTGAAGCCTATAGGTGTGTTCGCTGTCGTGGTGTTCGGCTTCGCGCAGGCGCTTGTCCCATTCTTCTGCGTCGTCGGCGTGGTAGCAGATTTCCTCCCACAGGCCTGCCTCCGGCAGGTTAGCGCCGGTGTCTTCAATGGCCTGTTGGGCAAGCTTGCGGCGCTGTTGGGCCATATCAAGGCGCGTGTGTGCCTGGTTTATGCGCTGTTGGTACGTGCCATAGCCCACGGCGTCGTGGTCGTAGGCCCGCTCGGCAACTGGGCGGGTGTAGTCGTCTGCTAGTAGACGTTGGTGCTCAATGTCTGCCAGGGCTGCGTCTTCTTCACCAAGGGCGGCACTATGGTCTGCCATAGCCTGCTCATAGGCACGAATACGCCCAGCATCAAGACGCACCTTTTGGTAGTCGGCTATTACCTCATTGACGGCAGCGTTCGTGTCTTCGTGTAGGAGAGTAGTAATACTTGCCTCCTGCCAGGTCAGCGACTCGA
The DNA here is from genome assembly GCF_001811545.1 of Corynebacterium sp. HMSC074A09. Lineage (NCBI taxonomy): Bacteria > Bacillati > Actinomycetota > Actinomycetes > Mycobacteriales > Corynebacteriaceae > Corynebacterium > Corynebacterium sp. HMSC074A09. The sequence continues at coordinate 4,356 of NZ_KV805174.1, forward strand.
CCTTCGCGCGCGCAAAGCGTGCGTGCTCTGCCAGTACAGCCTGGTTAAGCCGCTTGAGGTTGTGTTCTTTACCAGTAAGTCGGGTGGTCTCGGCACGGTCGTAGGGGTTGTGGGTGCGCAGCCACGTATCGAGTTCCACGTCCGCATGCCTGGAGATAGGTGGTAGTTGGTTGCGTTTGCCCGTATCGAGTTGGCGGAGTTGTTCGTCTAGGCGGTAGCGGATAAGGCGTGCTGGATCATGGGCGTTGTCAATATCGCGGGTCGCCGCGTCCATGACGGTGCGCGGGTCAATGCCTGCATCAATAAGCTGTGCCCAGCCATAGCGAATAGGTGCTACACCATCGTCACTGGCCTCAATCTTTCTAGCAAGATCACCGGGCAAGGTGTCGATCCAGTCCGGGAGGTAGGCGTCGATGAAGTCATTGGTGGCTTCGTCTTTGCCCATAAGCCACAGACCCATCATGCGATCGGGTGAGGTTTGCTCGTCTACGACCTCGGCTATAACCTCGCGTGCGGCCTTCGGGGTGGTATCACGCGAGATTGCCTTATTAAAGACGTCCCTAGCACTTGGGGCGTGGTCTATGCCTTGGTAGTGGTAGTGGCCTTCTTCGGCCAGCTCATCTAGCTGATGCTCGGTGACTGCATAGATGTGGTTGGCGATTTTGCCGCGTGTCAGCGCCACATACAGCCCTGCCCTATCGACGTGGTGGTCAATAACCGCGCGGGTGCAGTCCACGGTGCTGCCCTGGGCGCGGTAGACGGTGGCGGCATAGCCTAGCTGCACGTTGTCGTGGACGTAGTCTGCTGGCAGGCACAGTTCCTCGCCGGTGGCTGTGTTGCGGGCGGTGATACTGCCGTTCTCGGCAATTCCGGTGACGGTCAGCAGCGTGCCGTTATTGATACGGGTGCTCGTTGCGGTGTCGTCGTAGAAAGTCTGGTTTTTGCGCGCCAGAATCGTATCGCCTAGACCTGCTTTTTCGCCTCTAGAAAGCTGGGCTTCCACGGTGGTGTCGACCTCACCGTTAGCGATGTAGTGGGCGCGGATTGTCTCGTTGAGTTCTGCCACATCACGGTTGGTGGCAGCAATAAGAAGACTGGTTTTACCGCTGGAAATATCAGCCAGATAGTCCGCTGCGGCCTTATCCAGCATGTCGCCGCGTGCGCCACCATTGACCCAACCACGCTCAGCGTAGAAGTCGAACGTAGACGAATCGCCCTCACGCAAGCGCAAGCTGGTAGCAGATTGCTCACTATCTCCACCGAAGCGCACGACTTCGGAGAGTTGATTATCAGTGCGGCCAGAAGCGTTGACCATTGCGCCGAAAAGTCCGCCGTTTTCGACCGCGCCGAGCTGTTTATGATCACCAATAAAGCGCACGACTGCGCCTGCTTCTTCGGCAATCTCTAGCAGTGATCCGATGTTAGGGGTCGAGGCCATGCCGGCCTCATCGACGATGATCATGTCGCCAGCATTGATGGATACTGGAAGGTCTTTGAGGCTATGGCCGGGCTTTGTTGGGTGGTTTCCGCGCCAGGTGTAGGTGAGTTTGTCGATGGTAAAAGCGTCAAAGCCTAAGTCTTTAGACAACACGTCTGCTGCTTGTGCAGACGGGGCCAGACCAATCACGTTGCGGCCTCCATTGGCCCACACGTTGGCAACCAGACGCATAGATGCAGTCTTGCCAGTGCCTGCCGGGCCTACGCCGGTAGCGGCCAGTGTGCCGCAGGTAAGGAGGTAGCGCGCCATGGATTCCTGCCCTGAGTTAAGGCGGAACCCAGCCTCGGCTTCGTGTTCATCCAGTGCCTTATCAATCGCTGCCGATGGTGCGAATGCGGCCACCGGCTCGTTGAGCGCGGCAAGTGCTTTGTCTTCGGTATCGAGAATGTCCTGGGTGGTATAAAGCTCACTATCAGCGCGGGTATCCCGGGCTTTACCTGCCGTATTTTTCAGAGCTTCGGGAAGTTCCAGGACGTCGAAATCATTCAAGGAAATGGCCTTATCGCGCACAATAGCCTCCACTACCGTGGCATGGATAAGGTCACGCTCGGCGAGTGATGCGAAGCGATAGCCTTGGAGCTTTCCACCCGCAGCAGTCGCTACATGCGAGGTACGAAAGTAGGAACGACGCCTGACAACCGTGTCTAAAACCTCGTCAATAAGACCCGACAAGTGGGCCTCAGCGTCAAACAGTGGGCGCTCATCGCGGTTAGACTCTGCGGCCAGCTGGGCGATAGAAGCTAGTTCTTCTTCCCCGTTGTCGCGGGCGGATACTTCGTTTTTCCAGCCTGCGCGAAGCTCTGTAAGGCTTTCTGGTTCACGCTTCGCGTCACGGGTTTTCAAGATAGCTTGCTGCCACAAACGACCCACCTCAACCGAGTTCGGAGTCGCACCACGCGCGGCAACAAACTCTTCAACAAGGCGCTTGTAGACCGGATGGGCTCCGCGTCGACGCTTAGAAAAAGACTCCATAAGCGACTCGGAAATACCGTCGATCTCCCACGTGGGTTCCTTGTTGACCCCGTGGTCACAGGCGGTGAATGTGTAGCCCATCTCGTTAGAAAGCAGGGTGTTCAAGATGGAGTCATAGCGGTGCGAAATCGACTGATGATACTTCATCAACGTGTACCCATCGATGGACAACCAGCGCCCGTCTTCGGTCTGAACCTTGTTGGATACCAGCACGTGCGAGTGCAGATCAGGATCTCCTGCGCGCGTATCGTAGTGCTTAAATTCGGACGCGATGAAGCCTTTCGTCTTGACTTGCTCGCGCCCCTGCTTGCCGACTCGGGTAAACAATGCGTTGTCTTCTGCCCACGCTATAGCCTCGCTCACGGCCTGGTGATGAAGCGCCTCAATACGCCGCGCGGTCTTCTCATCGGACAACGCCCACGCCACCGACACGGACTTTGCAGGCGAAAAAGTCAAGTCAAAGCCAGAGACAGATTGGCGCACATTGTCCTTTAGACCGTTGACCCAGTTGACAACTTCCCGACCCGATTGCGGCTCGACTCCGTGTTCTTCAATGAAGAAATCCCGGCCAATATCTTGGACTAATTCAGCACGTTCTTGCTTGCTCATCAACGTGCCAGTTGTCTGCCTATGGCGACGCTCCGCGTCACGAAGCGCGACCAAAACCGGCACATCATTCGTGAAATTCGCAAACGGACGACCCAACTGGACGTCCTTAATTTTCTGCCCCTCGGACATCTTCATATCCGCATCCGGGTGCAAACCCTCGCCGTACAACGCGGCCATTTGAGACTCGGTAACTTCCCCACCCAGACTTACCGTCTCGGTGTTCAAACCTGCCAACCCAGAACCTAACCACCGCCCTGGCGGGGTTCCCTTCGCGTCGTAATACTTCGACAAACTCGGCGCGTCTGTCGGCCCATCATTGGTAGCCACAGAGCGCAACAGGTACTCATAACCTGTTCCGCTATTGACTACGCGCAGGGTCATCATGAGCCCCAGTCTAGCAGCCAAAACCCGATTAACACTAAGAGTGCATATAGTGTGTTGTAAAAAGGGCGCTCGCGCCCACGGCTGCAGGTCTACAGCGCTGTCGAGAGACTGCAGGGATAGTCCACTGCTTGCTTCCGATTACGCCGAACTTCCCGCGTGGTGTTTGTGTCAGGAGCGGGGCGGTGTGTGCGCTGGCATTGTGGGTTTATGGTTACCGCAAGTAGAAGTTTGAAGAAGCGTCAGGAACTGCGTCAGCGTCTCGAAGAAGAACAGCGTAAGCTGCGCGACCGGAAGAAGAGCATCAACTCGTTGCTCAGCCTTATTGAGCAACGAGACAAGTTGAACGAAAAGATTGGTCAAGCCTCGCAGTCCATTATCGACCTAGGCGAAGCAAAGGAGTTTGTGCGCGAGCTCGTCGGTGTAAGCCAGCGCGATTTCAACGACATGCTCAAGACTGCTAAGGAGTCCTCCCCTAGTGCGGAGGACTCCTCTGGAGACGATGAGTCGCACGCTGGCAATGATGAGGGCCGGGACAACGACGAAGCCGCCAGCGCCACTGAAGACGCTGGCGGCGATGGTGCCGATGAGAATAGTGACCAGTAGTCAGTAGAGAGAAAGTCAGTCTTCGACGTTAGCGGCTGCAGCTACTGTTGCTCGTTCGGGTCGTAATACTCGCCAGGGTTGGCGGGCGCGTCTTCGTACGTGTTGGAGTAGGGCGAGTCGTTAGTCTCGTCCGTAGCGCGCTCGTAGTGGTCAGCCATGGAGCAAACCATCACGCCGAGGAAGATGAGGAAGAACCAGATGATTACCCAGGCGATTACTCCGCCTAACGCTCTGATGATTCCTGCCACCAGTCCTGCGCGTCGTATCTGGGCAATGAGCATCCAGACTGGCAAGGCGAAGGGTGCTAACTGCCACCAGTCGGAAAAGTCGTTGATGGAATTGATAAATGGCAGTGCGTCCACGGAGGCGTCCTCCCTCTCTGTGGCGCGCGCCGCTCATGATGCTGTTAAAGAGTTTGAGAAGACTCCTCCGGTCTTGCGTATGGTAAACATTGTTTACGCAGTGTCGATTAAACAATTCTATCGACAGTCCCAAGAGTGGCAGCAATGGTAAACAATGTTTACCATTGCTGCCAAGGAGAGGATACTTCATATGAAACAAGGACCCCACCCTTCCGGACGTGTGGTGTCTGTACGGATGCCAGATGAGATCATTGAACGACTCGACGCTCTCTGCGATAGGACAGGACGTAGTCGAGGTTTCTACTTAAAAATGGCTATTACAGCCATGCTTCCCAAACTAGAAGAATTCCATTGGAATCAAGTGGCTGCAGACTTCGAAGAGAAGACAATCAACAACTTGTTTAACCAAATAATGCTCAACGGGCTAAAAGACGAGCACGAAGAACAAGAGTGACTCCACTAATGCCTTAGGTTCCGAGCAAGCTTCATCAAAGCAAACAGCCGATAAGGCTTCTTGGCAAAAGCCGCCACCATTACTAAATCCTCAGTAAGTCACACTGATGTGATTTAATAGGCGGAGAAAATAAAAAGCCGCGCCCCACACTTATGGGGTGCGCAGCGCGAGCGGCACACACCCTCGGTTCAAGTCCAGGGCGCGCACATTCCTCAAAACATGAGGAAACCCCCGCATCATAGAGTTGGCGCTCTAGCGGGGGTCCAAAACCAAATCGACACCACCGTGTCAGGTAAGACTTTACCACTTCCACACGGACAGTGCGCAAAGCACAACACGGTCGGTGCCGATAATCCGAAGGGAGACCACGGCACCATGCAGCCCCCACACAACCCCAATGAGCGCCGCGCCAAGCTCGAAGCAGTCAAAGAACTAGCCCGCAGGCAAGAACACGACGCCGCACAAGAACTACTCCAATCCCAAGACGTCGGCTACACCTCCAAACTCTTCGTCCAAGCACTCTTCCCCTACCGCAAAACCGAGGGAAACAACCGCACCGTCGAAACCCCACAGGGAACAATCACCATCCTCTCCCAACGAGGAGTCCCCTACGGCAAGTACCCCAGGCTCATCATGGCCTATATCATCACCCGCGCCGTAGCTAATGCCGGACGCCTCAAAGAAGGAAAAATCACCCACGAAGAAGCCTGCCGCATTCCACTAGGACACTCCATGAGCCACTTCCTCCAAGCAATCGGCATCACCGGACGCGGCACCGGAGGAGCAACCGGAAACCTGAAAAATATCCGCGAGCAGCTCCTACGCATCGCAGGTTCTTTCATCACTGTCCAAAGCGACGACGGCGTTCACGCACGCGGACGCAACACCCAAATCCTCGAAGACTGGAACCTCTGGTTCGACCCCCGCGACCCCAACCAGGGGAGCTTCATGGAATCAGAACTCGTCCTAACCCCCCAGTTCTTCAAGCACATTGCCGAAGCCCCCATCCCCATCGACCTCAATGTACTGCGCGAGCTCAACAAACCACGTTCGATGGACATTTACATCTGGCTTACCGTAAAGCAATACTGGCTGGCTAAAAACAACCGCGAAGCCTACACCTTCACTTGGGACATAATCGCCGCCAACTTCGCCACCTCAGAGATAACCTCTACGACTCAGATGCGAGACTTCAGACGACGCACAAAGGAAGCAATCGAAGAAGTTTCAAAGGTATGGCCGAACTCGGGAATTGAAGCCAACACAGACGGCGTAACGGTCACGAGGACTGCTCCATCAGTTCACCAGAAGCCACCGCGCCCCGAACTCGACTAAACCGAACACGGAAGACTAGCGCCCTACGGGGCGCTTTCTTTTTGCCCAAAACAGCGTGCACAGATTTACCCTCACGCAAAATACGGCTGCGCTGATTTACCCATACGGAAACCCACATGAGACTACTGCGCATAAGTTGACACACGCCTGCGCATAAGTTGACACATGGCAGGTTCTCCCAGCTCAACCTGCGCATAAGTTGACACACAGAAAAAGAGCCTGCGCATAGGTTGACACACGCCTGCGCATAAGTTGACACACGCCTGCGCATAAGTTGACACATAAAGGCACTTATACACAGGGTTTCACCTGCGAGTTTCTCTATTTTCCCAGGTCGCTTATAACTATATCCCTGTAGATCTATATCCCCAGCCGATCAACCAACAAAACCGTTCACTACGAGCTACTGTTTATGCTCCCGCCTCGCCTTACGGCTCGTTGGGCTGCCGCCCAAATCAAAGATTTGGTTGCCACTAAAACACCCCACAACAACCACAGTCCTATAACCCTCCACGTAGCCTTGTGTCTTCTAGACTTTCTTCAAAGAAAAGAACCATGGACAGGGGAGGCAAGGCAGTGGTCTACAAGCGCTACATCGACGACCCGAACTCTCCTATCCATCTTCACACTCCTTCCACCTGAAGTGTTTGAAGTGGAAATCTTCAATTATGGTAGCCTTACCTAAACTAGGTATAATCTTTATACTTTCCGAAGGGAGTCTCTGCCGCTGCAAACACCAGCCCTGAACGGGATTCGGTCTCAACCAACGGTGGTACCGCTGGGGCATCGGCCAGCACCAGCTGAATCCGCAGGGGCGAACCACTAATTTCCATGGTGCAGACGGCAGCGTCCGATTGCAACTTTGGTGCAGATGTATCGCAGCGCCATTCGCTTCAACGGCCTGGAGGCCGCAAATGAATCGGATGTGCTGCGTATCTACCGCTAGAAACCGCAGCACATTGGAGACCAGCCGCCAAAATGGGCGAGGTTTAGAAGATGAGAAGCGAGGGCCGAGACGAATGTTAGTCCGAAGTTGAAGGTGGCTGCGAGGTTGAAATCCATCCGGAAATATCGCGAAGTTCTGGGAATTTCCCTTCCCATCGCTGGAGTACAACTCGCCGGAGTTGCATTGACCACCACGGACGTATTGATGCTGCAGTCCGTGGGCGTACTGGCGATAGCCGGCGGCGGCCTAGCGATGCAGCTTTACAACCAGATCCGCACGATGTGCGTGGGCATGGTGACGGCCGGGGCAAATCTTGTGGCTGAAGCAGCAGCAAAAATGGAAAAAGAGAAAACCTCTTGTCAAAATTGCGAGGCGGGAGCAGAACAGATCCGGCGGGCTGTGCGCTCCTCCTTCGCGGTGGCCACTGGCACTGCAATTCTCGGCGCGTTACTGGTCATCGCCCTAGGCGGATTGGTCCTTGTTCTGCCCATCGACAAGCACGTTGCCCAACTCACCTTCGCCATGACCCTTGCGCTCGCACCCGGGTTAGTCCCGATGATGTGGCTCAACGTCCTGCGCCAATTCGCCGTGGGCATGCGAAAACCCGGCTCCCTGTTAACCATCACGCTGATATCGATATTTATAAATATCGCATTGAACTGGTTATTTATGACATGGGCAGCCTCGGATCACTGGAAGGTAGCGGGCATCGGGCTTTCTACAACTGTCATCCAACTGCTTACCTTCCTGGCCTTCCGGATTGTGGTACTGCGCATTCCCGAGCTACAGCCCTATTTCCACATCCTTCCGTGTAAAGGAGATGGGGAGACTATCTGCCGCCTCGTCCGCCTCGGGGTACCAGTCAGTCTGACCTATGGCTCGGAGGCTGCAATAACAACCATCGCCGGTTTAGTGATGGGGACCTTTAGCCCACAGATGCTAGCGGCGCACAATATTGTGAACCAACTGGCGTACATCGTTTACCAAGTGTGCATCGGCTTTTCTCACGGCGGCTCGGTGCTGATCACAAGGGCTCGGGCCGAGAGTGCCGACTCAGTGCGCGAGATTACCCGACGCATATTGTTCGTCGTGGTCACGTATCTGGGAATAATGGGCGCGCTGTGGCTTCTGTTGGGCAGGTGGGTACTGCATCCTTTCTTAAAAGAGGCAGATCCCACCACCTTTCACATTGCCGTCCTGCTCCTATGTCTCGCGGTACTGCAACAGTTCGCCAAAGGAATCCAAAACGTGGCAGTGGGCCTACTGAGAGGCCTGAAAGACACCACCTCAGGGCTACGCTGCACCCTCGTCGGGTACTGGCTGGTTGGCGTCCCCGGGATTCTGATATTTGGAAAGCTCCTCGGATGGGAAGGATATGGCGTCTGGTTAGGACTCATCATGGGTTTCGCAACCACGGCGGTACTGCTGCTACGCACATATTCCCGCCGACTGAATGAACTGACTTAACGGGAATGTTGGGGGGTGTTCCTATATAGTTTGTCAACCTCG
>NZ_KV805175.1:0-56279 GCF_001811545.1 Corynebacterium sp. HMSC074A09
CGAGGTTGACAAACTATATAGGAACACCCCCCCGCCACTTCCCGCAAGAGCAAAATTCGGAAGCGGTTAACGGTGTACTCGCACGTCATAGCCGGTTTAATCAACATAAATTCCTAAAACTGCTGGCCGCAGGTAACTCCAATGTTTATACCGCTCACAGGTTGGCGTGCTTTCGTAATTTAAGTCTCATGCAAATTACCCCCGCTACACCCCTATCCATGGGGTGTAGCGGGGGTAACGAGAAGCTAAAACTATCGCCCATTCACGGCGTGTCTTACACAGACTTGATTTTCGGAGGTGTATCACTCTCCCACCCGTGGACATGGCGTCGAAGCACCGCCCGCACCGCCTTTGCGATGACATAGGCCAGCGGCACCACAACGACCAAGGTGACCAGGAGCCTAATAAACGTCCAGCCAAACTGGGCTGCAAGATGCTCCACATCAAAACCACCGGCGATAATGCCCACGAGTCCGCTTACCACTACCACAGCAAAACCGGCGAGGCTCCCGCTAAGAAAATCAAAGCGGGCGTATTTGCAGCCGAAGAAAACGGCTTCTATGACCGCGCCAATGATTACTACCTCCACTACGGCTCTGGGGCCTACGACGCCACTGAATGCATAACCCAGCATGACCGACATGACATAACCCACAAATGCGGCCAGCGGTTTCTGGACAGTTAAGGCCGCACATAGCCCGGCCAAGGGGAAGAGCGCCGCCGTCCCGGAAAGCAGCGGTAGCAACACATGCGTTGGGAGTGGCTCATCTTCCCCCATGACCAAGCGATTAATAAACGCTCCCCTTCCCCACAATAGGAGCGCGCCAGCAATGACAAAGCCGGCAACAACAAGAGCATCAACGCCCGTCCACGCGCGTGGTTTCGGGGCAGGCTTTTCGAATCCTGTGGTTGGAAATGTCATCGGTCGGTACCTTTCCTGGGCATGAGCACTGGGGTTCTTGTGGCTTTGTTGACGCTATTGTAAGAGAACCCAAATTTTCTCGCAGGGCGGGGCTCCGAGCGGGACGTCCCGGTTCGGTGCTACCGATAGAAAAAGACCCGCACCTCGTCCCCACCAGTGTCTGGCGGGGTGAAGTGCGGGTCTGTGGTTTCCCTCGGTGTCGAAGGACTAAAGGACTAGGTCGTTGAAGAACCAGGTCCTAGAAGGTGTAGTCCTCCTCCAGCGGGACGGAAGCGCCGGTGAACTCACCGAAGCCATCGTCGCCGTAGATGGAATCACCGTAGGTCGGGATGGAGTACGCAGCGTTGCGTGCGGCCTCAGTCGGCTTCACGCTGATGTTGCGGTAGCGGGAAATACCCGTACCAGCCGGAATCAGCTTACCGATGATGACGTTCTCCTTCAGACCAATGAGCTGATCCGAGCGCTTGTTGATAGCGGCGTCGGTAAGCACACGCGTGGTCTCCTGGAAGGACGCAGCAGACAGCCAAGACTCCGTAGCCAGCGAGGCCTTGGTAATACCCATGATCTCACTGCGCAGCTGAGCCGGCTGGCCACCCTCGGCAACCTGAGCGGCGTTAACCTGCTTGGCCTCAGAAAGGTCAACCAGGGTACCCGGCAGGAACTCGGTGGAACCGGCCTCAATGACCGTACCGCGACGAAGCATCTGGCGGATGATGATCTCGATGTGCTTGTCGTGGATGGCCACACCCTGTGCACGGTAGACGGCCTGGACCTCGTCGATGAGGTGCTTCTCCACGCCACGGCGGCCGAGAACCTCCAGGACGTCGTGCGGGTCAGCCGCACCACGCATGAGGCGGTCACCGGTGCTGACGTGGTCACCGTCGCGCAGGGAGCGCTCGATCATGGCGTCCGGGTTGGACTCCATCGGGCGGCGAACCTGAGCCAGGCCCTGGCGCTTCGACAGCTTCTCGTAGACCACGTTGTCGGAACCGTCATCCGGGGTGATGGTCAGGGTCCAGAAGTTGCCCTCATCGGACAGGGACACGGTGCCGTCGACGGAGGCGATGGGAGCGCGGTTCTTCGGGTTGCGGGCCTCGAAGAGCTCCTGAACACGCGGCAGGCCGCCGGTAATATCGCCACCGACACCACCCTGGTGGAAGGTACGCATGGTCAGCTGGGTACCCGGCTCACCAATGGACTGTGCGGCCACGATGCCGACTGCCTCGCCGATATCGACGAGCTTGCCGGAGGCCATGGACTTGCCGTAGCACTTCGCACAAACACCGGCCGGGGTCTGGCAGGTCAGCACGGAGCGAACCTTGATCTCCAGAACGCCAGCGGCGACGATCTTGCGGCTGAGCTCCTCGGTCAGGTCAGCGCCTGCCTCGGCAATAACCTCGCCGTTTTCATCCTTGACATCGTTAGCCACGACGCGGCCGGATGCGGAGGTCTCCCACAGCTCGTGCAGGTCGTAGGAGCCTTCGGCAACCTCGACGCCGATCGGGACGCGCACGCCCTGACGGGTGCCACAGTCTTCCTCGCGGACAATGACATCCTGTGCCACGTCCACCAGACGACGGGTGAGGTAACCGGAGTCAGCGGTACGCAGAGCGGTATCCGCCAGGCCCTTACGGGAGCCGTGCGAGTTGTTGAAGTACTCCAGAACCGACAGGCCCTCGCGGAAGGAGGTCTTAATCGGACGGGTGATGTAGTCACCCTTGGAGTTCACAACCATGCCCTTCATACCGGCCAGGGTCCAGATCTGACGCATGTTACCGGCAGCACCGGACTTCACGATCATCGGAATCGGGTTGTCGTCGGGGTACAGCTCCTCGACGGCGTTACCCACGGTGTCCGTGGCGTCCTTCCACAGCTCAACCAGGCGGTCGTAGCGCTCGCGCTCAGTCAGGGCACCCTGCTCCCAGTACTTGCGCTCGATGCGCTCTGCTTCCTTCTCATAAGACTCGAGAACCTCGGTCTTGTTCGGAAGAACCAGAACGTCGTGCATGGTGATGGTCACGCCGGAACGGGTGGACCAGTAGAAGCCCGCGTCCTTCATCTTGTCCAGTACCTGGGCAACGGTGATCATTGGGTACTTCGCAGCGAGGTCGTTAATGACGTCACCCAGCAGCATCTTGTTGCCAGCGCCGCCCTTACGGACCATGACGCCCTCGAGGTACGGATAGTTCCACGGCAGCAGGTCATTGAACATGATGCGGCCGAGGGTGGTCTCAGCGAGCCAAGCCTGGCCCTTCTGCCAACCATCCGGGAACTGCTCAGCCTCAATGTCTGACGGCGGACGTAGGTGGGAGATGCGCACCTTGATCGGGGCCTGCAGGCCCAGAACGCCGCGGTCACGAGCCATGATGGCCTCCGCGTAGGAGGAGTACACGCCCTGGGCCGGTCCGTTTTCGTCTGCGGGAGCGTAAGCTCCCGCGCCACCGATCTCGTCCTCGCCCTTGTCCATGGTGAGGTAGTACAGGCCGGTAACCATATCCAGACGCGGCATAGCCAGCGGCTTACCGGAAGCCGGGGACAGAATGTTGTTAGAGGCCAGCATCAGCACGCGTGCCTCAGCCTGCGCCTCGGCGGACAGCGGCAGGTGGACTGCCATCTGGTCGCCGTCGAAGTCAGCGTTGAAGGCCTCACAAGCCAGCGGGTGCAGCTGAATGGCCTTACCTTCGACGAGCTTCGGCTCAAAGGCCTGGATACCCAGGCGGTGCAGGGTCGGTGCACGGTTCAGCATCACCGGGTGCTCGGAAATGGCCTCTTCGAGGACGTCCCACACCTCAGGGCGCTGGCGCTCCACCATGCGCTTAGCGGACTTGATGTTCTGCGCGTAGTCGTTTTCCACCAGGCGCTTCATGACGAAAGGCTTGAACAGCTCCAGAGCCATGAGCTTCGGCAGGCCACACTCGTGCAGCTTGAGCTGCGGACCAACGATAATCACGGAACGGCCGGAGTAATCCACGCGCTTACCCAGCAGGTTCTGGCGGAAGCGACCCTGCTTACCCTTGAGCAAGTCAGACAGGGACTTCAGCGGGCGGTTACCCGGGCCAGTGACCGGACGGCCGCGGCGGCCGTTGTCGAAGAGCGCGTCAACGGACTCCTGCAGCATGCGCTTCTCGTTGTTCACGATGATCTCGGGAGCGCCGAGGTCGATCATGCGCTTGAGGCGGTTGTTGCGGTTGATCACGCGACGGTAGAGGTCGTTGAGGTCGGAGGTGGCGAAGCGGCCACCGTCCAGCTGCACCATCGGGCGCAGCTCCGGTGGGATCACCGGGATAGCGTCGAGCACCATGCCGGCCGGGTCGTTGCCCGAGCGCAGGAAGGCTGCAACAACCTTCAGGCGCTTGAGGGCACGCATCTTCTTCTGGCCCTTGCCGTTGTTGATGATCTCCTTGAGCTCCTCGGCCTCAGCCTCGAGGTCGAAGTTACGGATGAGGGTCTGGATAGCCTCAGCACCCATGCCGCCGGTGAAGTAATCCTCGTAGCGGTCAACCAGCTCTTCGTAGATGGTCTCATCGATGATCATCTGCTTCGGAGCCAGCTTGATGAAGGTGTTCCAGATTTCGTCAAGGCGAGCAACCTCGCGCTCACCGCGCTCGCGGATGTGCTGCATTTCCTTATCGGCAGCGTTCTGAACCTTGCGGCGGGCGTCGGCCTTTGCACCGGCGGCCTCCAGCTCGGCCAGATCCTGCTCGAGCTTGGCAGCGCGCTCAGCGATCTCTGCCTCGACGTCATCCTCGACGTCCTTCTTCTCCAGCAGCATTTCTGCTTCCAGAGTGGACTGGTCATTGTGGCGAGCTTCCTCGTCCACGGAGGTGATGATGTTGGCGGCGAAGTAAATGATGCGCTCAAGGTCCTTCGGAGCCAGGTCCAGAAGGTAGCCCAAGCGGGAAGGAACGCCCTTGAAGTACCAAATGTGGGTCACCGGAGCGGCCAGCTCGATGTGGCCCATGCGCTCGCGGCGAACCTTGGACTTGGTCACCTCGACGCCACAGCGCTCACAGATGATGCCCTTGTAGCGCACGCGCTTGTACTTACCGCAGGAACACTCCCAGTCACGGGTCGGGCCGAAGATGCGCTCACAGAAGAGGCCGTCCTTCTCCGGCTTGAGGGTGCGGTAGTTGATGGTTTCGGGTTTCTTGACCTCGCCCTTGGACCAGCGACGGATGTCCTCTGCGGTGGCCAGCCCGATGCGGAGCTCGTCGAAGAGATTTACGTCAAACACGTAATGTCTCCCTTTCATCCCCCGTCAGGGGGAAGTTGATGGCTTTGTATGTAGGTGGTGTTTCGTTATGCCCGCCGCCGCTTGGGGCGGCGGACCAAAAGCTAGGCGATGTCTGCGTCGGAGCGCTCGTCGCGGGACAGGTTAATGCCCAGGGACGGAGCGCCGTCCATGTCGTCTTCGTCGGAGCCAGACAGTTCCATCGGCGTGCCGTCGGTGGAGAGAACTTCCACGTTGAGGCAGAGGGACTGCAGCTCCTTGAGGAGGACCTTGAAGGACTCCGGGATACCCGGATCCGGGATGTTGTCACCCTTGACAATGGCCTCGTAGACCTTGACGCGGCCGACCACGTCATCGGACTTGATGGTCAGAAGCTCCTGCAGGGTGTAGGCAGCGCCGTATGCCTGCATTGCCCACACCTCCATCTCACCGAAGCGCTGGCCACCGAACTGTGCCTTACCACCCAGCGGCTGCTGGGTAATCATGGAGTACGGGCCGGTGGAGCGGGCGTGAATCTTCTCGTCGACGAGGTGGTGCAGCTTGAGCATGTACATGTAGCCGACGGAAACCGGGTACAGGTAGGGCTCGCCGGAGCGACCGTCGAAGAGGCGGGCCTTGCCGTGCTCGTCCACCATGACGTCACCATCGCGGTTCGGCTTGGAGGAAGCCAGCAGGCGAGAGATCTCCTCGTTGGTGGCACCGTCGAAGACCGGGGTTGCGGTGAGCGACTCCGGCGGGACGTCGTACAGCTCTTCCGGCAGGGTCTTGAGCAGCTCGGCGTTGGCCGGGTCCTCGGTATCGATCTTCCAACCAGCGTGTGCCAGCCAGCCGAGGTGAACCTCGAGAACCTGGCCGATGTTCATACGACGCGGCACACCGTGGGTGTTGAGGATGATGTCCACCGGGGTGCCATCCTCCATGAACGGCATATCCTCCGGCGGGAGAATCTTGCCCACAACGCCCTTGTTGCCGTGGCGGCCAGCGAGCTTATCGCCGTCCTGGATCTTGCGCTTTTGAGCCACGTAGACGCGGATCATTTCGTTGACGCCCGGGGCTAGGTCGTCGTCATCCTCGCGGGAGAAGCGGGAAACGCCGATGACCTTACCGGTCTCACCGTGCGGCACCTTCATGGAGGTATCGCGCACCTCGCGGGCCTTCTCACCGAAGATGGCGCGCAGCAGGCGCTCCTCCGGGGTCAGCTCGGTCTCACCCTTCGGAGTGACCTTACCGACAAGGATGTCGCCCGCGCGGACGTCAGCACCGATGCGGACGATGCCGCGCTCGTCGAGGTCACGCAGAACGTCATCGGAGACGTTCGGGATCTCGCGGGTGATCTCCTCCGGGCCCAGCTTGGTATCGCGAGCATCAATCTCGTGCTCCTCGATGTGGATCGAGGTGAGGATGTCTTCCTCCACGATGCGCTGGTTGAGGATGATGGCGTCCTCGTAGTTGTGGCCTTCCCACGGCATGAAGGCAACCAGCAGGTTGCGGCCGAGGGACATCTCACCGTTGTGGGTACCGGGGCCGTCGGCAAGCACTTGGCCTGCCTCCACGCGCTCACCCAGGGATACCAGCGGGGTCTGGTTGTAGTTGGTGTTCTGGTTGGTGCGCTCGAACTTGCGCAGCATGTAGGTATCGCGCTGGCCTTCGTCATCCATGATGGTGATGAGGTCCGCGGTGACGTTCTCCACCACGCCCGCCTTCGGGGTGATGATGAGGTCACCGGCGTCATAAGCTGCGCGCTGCTCCATACCGGTGCCCACGTACGGGGCCTCGGAGCGCACCAGCGGCACGGCCTGGCGCTGCATGTTCGCGCCCATGAGGGCACGGTTAGCATCGTCGTGCTCTAGGAACGGAATCATGGCGGTAGCCACGGAGACCATCTGGCGCGGGGAGACGTCGACGTAGTCAACGCCGGCGGCGTCGGTCACGCCGATATCGCCGTCCTTGAGGCGGACCTCAATACGGTCGCCGGTCAGGGTGCCGTCGGCATCCTTCTCAACCTCTGCCTGCGCAATAGCGAAGCGATCCTCTTCATCGGCGGTGAGGTACTCCACCTGGTCGGTGACCTTGCCGTCTACAACCTTGCGGTACGGGGTCTCGATGAAGCCGAAAGCGTTGACGCGGGCGTAGGAAGCCAGCGAACCGATCAGGCCAATGTTCGGGCCTTCCGGGGTCTCAATCGGGCACATACGACCGTAGTGCGAGGCGTGAACGTCTCGCACCTCGATGCCGGCGCGCTCACGGGACAGACCGCCCGGGCCCAGCGCGGACAGACGGCGCTTGTGGGTCAGGCCGGACAGGGAGTTGTTCTGATCCATGAACTGCGAGAGCTGGGAGGTACCGAAGAACTCACGGATGGCAGCAGAAACCGGGCGGACGTTAATCAGGGAGGTCGGGGTAATCGACTCTGCGTCCTGGGTGGTCATGCGCTCGCGAACGACGCGCTCCATGCGGGACAGGCCCACGCGAACCTGGTTCTGAATGAGCTCGCCAACGGTGCGCAGACGACGGTTACCAAAGTGGTCGATGTCGTCGGTGTGGATGGAAATCATCTCACCGTTCGGGGCCTTCATCTCACGCTCACCGGCGTGCAGGCGCACGAGGTACTCGAGGGTGACGGCAATGTCTTCCTCGGTCAGGGTCATCAGACCGTCGTGGTCTCCACCCAGGCCGAGCTTGCGGTTGACCTTGTAGCGGCCCACCTTGGCCAGGTCGTAGCGCTTCGCGCGGAAGAAGGAGTTATCCAGCAGTGCCTGCGCGAGGTCACGCGTGGGCTGCTCGCCCGGGCGCTGCTTGCGGTAGATCTCCAGCAGAGCCTCATCGGTGTTGGCCACGCCATCGGACTCGAGGGTGGACATCATGAGCTCGGAGAAGCCGAAGCGCTCCTTGATCTGCTCCTCGGTCCAACCCAGGGCCTTAAGCAGCACGGTCACCGGCTGGCGGCGCTTGCGGTCGATGCGCACGCCGACGGTGTCGCGCTTGTCGACGTCAAACTCGAGCCACGCACCGCGGGAAGGAATGACCTTCACGGAGTGCAGCGGGCGCTCGGTGGACTTGTCGATGGTCTGGTCGAAGTAGACACCCGGGGAACGCACGAGCTGCGAGACGATAACGCGCTCGGTGCCGTTGACGATGAAGGTGCCCTTCTCGGTCATCATCGGGAAATCACCGATGAAGACGGTCTGGGACTTAATCTCCTGGGTGTCGTTGTTGATAAATTCTGCGGTGACGTACAGTGGCGCCGAGTAGTTGATGTCCTTCTCTTTGCACTCGTCCACGGTGTTCTTCACCGGCTCGAAGCGAGGCTCCGACAGGGACAGGGACATGTTGCCCGAGTAGTCCTGGATCGGCGAAAGCTCCTCGAGGATATCCTCAAGGCCGCTCGTCACGCGTGCGTCTTCGCCGCGCTCTGCCTGCTCGCGCTCGCGCCACTCGGGGGTGCCGATGAGCCACGCGTAAGAATCGAGTTGTAGATCGAGGAGGCCCGGGACGGCGATAGGCTCGCTGATTTTAGCGAAGGAGTATCGCTTCGGGGCTCCAGGGATGTTGGCCACTGACTTGGTCTGGCGGGAGACTGCCAAGATGGGTCCTTCCAGTACCTCTGGCGGATTGCCTCCCCACCCTGGCCGGTGAGGTGCAAAACCGCTGGTAGATTTAGCATTCGGTCTGCTGTGGAATGACTGGGTTTAGAATGCACAAAATCACCTTGTCAAGTCGGTTTTACCATCACCGCTCGAAAGGCTAAATGTGCACTAAAGATCCAGATTCCAGCGCAACGAAATAGCCTATAGCATAATGGCGGCCTTGTAAAGGCGAAACGCGCCGCCGGCGTGTCGCTTCGGAGATCCGCACGCGCGGGCCTCTAGCACGCGCGGCTAGCGGGAGTGGCGGCTAGTGGGACGTCGGAAAGCGCCTAGCGCCCCGAGCAGCACCAGAACGGCACCAATGCCGAGGCCACCCCAGCGCACCCACTGCCCCACAGCACTCCGCGGGAAGCGCTCGGCCTGCTGGAGCAGCTCCGCGCGGGATTCTTCATCAGTCGCACCGTTGAAGGCGAACTGGACCTCGCGCTCGTTGCCCTCGCGGTCAGCCCAGTAGTCCCGCACATCAATGTCCATGCCCACGACGAGTCCGGTGGCCTGGTCCACAAAGAGGTCCCGGGTTGCGGTATGGAAGAGGTAGCCCTGCTCGGTAGAGCCATCCTCGTTGCTCAACGTGGTGGTCGTGGTACCGGCGTAGAGGGTAGCCACGTTGGTGGGCTCAATCTCCTGGCGGTAGCGGTAGACCGTGCGGCCGTCGATGTCGAGGGATTCTTCGAAGACGGCGTCGGCCGCCTTGCGCAGCACCGGGTCAAAGACCGGGTAGGTAGTCTGCTCGGCATCGGCGGGCAGCTTCAGCCAGTAGCCCTCGACCGGGACCTCCGCCGTCGGTGAGCCCATGGTGTGGGAGAGCGCTGCCGGGCCCGTGGCCTCACCGCTGAGGCGATCGACGGGATAGTTCCACACGCGGGCAAAGCTTAGGTCCTCCACGTTGCCCGTGCCGCCGCGGATGGCGGACTCCCCCACCCGCAGAGTCGCTGTCTCCTTGTCTGCTGGGTCCTGGATGTCCAGGTTGAGCTGATAAGTCATCGGCCCCTCATACTGCGTAACGCCCTCCGCGGATAGCTCCTGCGCGGTAGCGTTGTCATCCTGCAAAGTCCACGTCGTGTCCTCGATATCCAACGGCAGGCGCGGACTAAAGCTCAAGAAGCTCGACGCCGTCAGGCCGGCCGCGATCAGCGCAACGCCGAGGCCGAGCAGGAGGACGGAGAAGATGCGGGACTTGGGCAGCATGGTGGCTTATCCTACCGATTCGTTTGCTCAAAACACATTTCCCCGGAGGGTGCGTTTCACATTTACGCGGCATTGACGGGGGGCTAAAGGAGTGTTAAATAACCTAAACTAAGTGCTCCAGCTCACATTCAAGATCGCATCATGGGATTGGCAGTAATCAATGAAGAATGACCCCCAACGCAAGAACAGAGACTTCGGCCTCTACCTATGGTCAGACCTCGTGGCTCAGATAGCCGGGGTAGGAGCCGGGCTTGCTATTCCGGTGGTCACTCTACGCTTGAGCGATAGCCTTACCCTTGCCGGCCTGTATGGAACCATCACTGGAATTGCGGCACTGGCAGGCGGCATCATCGGCGGCTCTCTTGCGGATATGTGGCGCCGCAAGCCACTCATCATTGTGACCAACGCGCTGGCTGGGATACTCAACCTCGCGTTAGCGGGTCTCATCCTATCCGGCGGCTTCTCCCCCATCGTCTTCGGCGTGCTTCTCGGGAGCATGATGCTCTTTTACCGAATAGGTCAAGCTTGCTCCGACCCTTGTCTGCCCCAGCTCGTTGAGGAAGAACAACTCGCCGCCAAACAAGGGCTCATCCAAGCGCGCCTGCAATTTGCGGGACTGATCGGCCCCACCGTGGGCGGCGCACTTCTAGAAGTCAATCTGGCACTGCCCTTTGTGTTTGTAGGCCTGGCAAATTTCCTCACCATTGTTTTCTTCCTGTTCATCAGGGCTGGCCTAGACCCCGCAAAGAAGGCAGAGAACAAACTCCTACGCACAACGAAAGAAGGCTTAGCCATCGTGGCTCGCTCGCCCCTGCTGCACGGGCTCATTGCCATGCAAACACTGTCGAACTGCGCAATTAACGGCTCACTGTTCATGGCCGTCCTCATACTGGAGGAGGGGAACAACCCTGGATGGGTAACGGGACTAGCCCGCACGTCCATCGGCCTCATCGGGATTGTGGGTGCTTTGTCGACGGGTTGGCTGCAGAAGAAGTTCTCCTTCGCAGCCCTTCAGGTAGGCACGTGTGTCTGGGTTGCTGCATCAATCGCCTGTGGCGCCCTGCTCAGCCCCAGCCTGTTGATGATCATCCCGCTAGGACTGTCCGTTCTTACAGCCCCAGCCGCCGGCGCGGTAACCTATGCCGCACTCCACAGGCTTATGGCAGAAGAAACATTTGGCCGAGTCACCAATATCCAAATGAGCACCGTCGTCTCACTCTCCAGTGTGTGGTCGACCCCTCTGGCCGCGTTGTCTCATCGCTGGACCTTGACCACTGGATTGTGGGCCAATGCGCTCGCCGGGCTCCTCGCTATCGGGCCCGCCCTCATCTTTGTGCGCCGAGCCGATCGCGCCCTTGCGCAAGCAGACGCGAAGGAGAAAGAGGACTCCCCTAGCCACTCATAAGCGTAAGTCAACTGTTTCTATGAGTGAGAGTCGGCTTCTTCTTTGTGATTCCACGGAACGATAGCGCTGACATCCGTGATCTGGCGAGCTTTCCACAGATCGTATTCCTCTTGGAGTCCGAGCCAGAACTCCGCGGAATTCCCAAAGTAGGCCGATAAACGCAAAGCCATATCGGCACTGATACCGAGCGTACCGCGGGTAATTTTGGAGACTTGAGAGCGGGTAGTGCCAATGTCGTTGGCCAGGCGATACTGGGTAATACCACAGGGTTTGAGGAATTCTAGGAGAAGGATTTCTCCAGGATGCGGAACAGGAACAACATCAACATGAGTATGCGCGTCAGTGGTAGTCGATAAAGTCAACGTCAACAGCTCCTTCGGGTGTCCACTTGAATATGATGCGCCACTGCGAGTTGACGCGAATTGAGTAGTAGCCCTCTAGGTCACCCTTGAGCCGCTCCAACCGGTTTGCTGGTGGAATCCGAAGGTCCGTGACATTTACAGACCGCCCAATCATAAGTAACTTGCGGCGCACTACCGAACGCAATTCCGATGGAATATATCGCGGCGGCACACCATCCTGATGGAACCGCTCGAGACTTCTACGCCGAAATTGCACACCCCAATAGTGTCTCTTTTTGACCCTAGTGTCAAGACCTGACACGAAATGTTTAGAATCCGCTGGGCCATCGGGGTCCCGACAAAACGGGAACAACCCCGCACCGCGCAAAAAGCGGAACGGGGTTGTTGGAGCGCAGCGAGTGTACTGCGCAGGAAAGCTTTAGTAATTCAGGTGAATTACTTGAGCTCGACGGAAGCGCCAGCCTCTTCGAGCTTAGCCTTAGCAGCGTCAGCGTCGTCCTTGGAAGCACCCTCGAGGATAGCCTTCGGAGCACCCTCAACGAGCTCCTTAGCTTCCTTCAGGCCCAGGCCGGAGACGATCTCGCGGACAGCCTTAATAACGCCGATCTTCTTAGCGCCAGCGTCGGTCAGAACGACGTCGAACTCGGTCTTCTCTTCCTCAGCGGCACCGCCGGCAGCCGGGGCACCAGCAGCAACAGCAGCAACCGGAGCAGCGGCCTCAACGTCGAAGACCTCCTCGAACTCCTTGACGAACTCGGAGAGCTCGATGAGGGTCATTTCCTTGAAAGCTTCAATGAGCTCGTCCTTGGTGAGCTTAGCCATGATTGGCATCCTTTCTCATTGTTCCTAGCCGCACTAGGCAGCCAGATAAGTGTGTGTATTTAAGTTGTGCGCCTGTAAGTGGCGTCTTAAGCTTCCGCAGCCTTCTTGTCCTGCAGGGCCGCAGCGGTGCGGACCATCTTGGTTGCAGGAGCGTTGAATACGGCGGCAGCCTTTGCCATAGAACCCTTCATGGCGCCAGCCAGCTTTGCGAGGGTGGTCTCGCGGTTGTCCAGCTTGGCGATGGCCTCAACCTGGTCGGCAGACAGAGCGTTGCCGTCCATGTAGCCACCCTTGATAACGAGTGCCTTGTTGTCATCAGCGAACTTGGTGATGACCTTCGCAGCATCCACTGCCTCGCCCTTGATGAACGCAATAGCGGTCGGGCCAGTCAGGTGCTCGTCAAGACCCTCGATGCCAGCTTCGTTGGCAGCGATCTTGAAAAGGGTGTTCTTGGCGACGGAGTACTCAACGTCAAAGCCGAGGTTGTTACGCAGCTCCTGGAGCTGACCCACGGTCAGGCCACGGTACTCGGTAAGCACGATGGAGTTTGCACCCTCGAGCTTCTCCTTCAGTGCCGCCAGGTCTGCGGTGTTCTTCGGGTTTGCCATTTTCTACTTCGCCTCCTTTCGAAACATCTCTTGTGTTTTCCGCCGGGGCCTTCCCTACTCCGCTTGCCCGATGGACAACCGAAATAACAAAAGCCCCGTGCAAGAGCACAGGGCGCGCGCGGAAATCCGCGCTTATTCGCAAAGTGTCTCCTGCGTGGGCCGCCCTCTAGGATGAGGAACCTTCGATCCGGATATCCGGATGACCGACGGTCTTCGGTGAACTTTGACTCGGCCTCAGCGGGCCGTTCAAACTTCGCTAGGTACCTTACAACCCGACCTGTCATAACTCCAAATCGCTCCGCTGAGAGCTTTCGACGCGGGTTCCTGCATGAACGTTGTCAGTCGCTGAGCACTCCGCGCGGAACGATGACGGGGGCGTCGCTGCGTGGGTCGTCCCAGATCTCGACGTCGATGCCATAGGCTGCGGCCAGCACTTCTTTCCGCAACGCCTGGCGGGGCGTTCCCTGCGCGATGACCTCGCCGTTGTTCATGACCACCATGGTGTCGGAGTACTGCCCGGCCAGCATGAGATCATGCAACACGACGACGACCGTTTTCCCAGCGTCGGCCTGCTTGCGCACAAGCTGCAAAACGCTGATGGCATGGGCTGGATCGAGGAAGGTTGTGGGTTCGTCGAGAAGCAGCACTGGCGTGTCCTGCGCCAAGGCCAGCGCGAGCCACACCCTCTGGCGCTGGCCGCCCGAGAGTGCCGCGATGTCACGGTCGATGAAGTCCGTAATGCCAGTCTCCACGCAGGCCTGCGCGATGATGTCGCGGTCCTTCGCGGACAGTCCCCGACCACGGCCCAGGTGCGGGTAGCGGCCGCGCGCGACGAGCTCGCCCACCCGCAGCCCATCCGGCGCCGTCGGCTGCTGCGGAAGAAGCGCCACGTGGGCAGCGGCTTCCTTCGGACTCATGGCGTGCACGTCCAGCTCGCCGATGTGCACGCTCCCCTGCCGCGGGCGAAGAATCTTAGACAAGGTCTTCAACAATGTGGATTTGCCGCAGCCATTGGGCCCGATAAGCGTGGTGATTTCGCCTGGGCGGGCCACCAAGTCAACACTCGACAGGATGTCTTCCCCATCCTTATAGCCAGCATGAATACCAGTGGCCGTAATTTCTCTGTCTTTCACTCGCTTTTATCCTCTCCGCCGTGCGGCATTCCACACCAAGATGACCAGGGCGCACCCTCCGATGATGGAGGAGACTGCACCCACCGGAGCGTCCATCGGCAACGCTCCAGCAATGACAGCGCACGCGCTCAACAAGGCAGCGCCTGCAGCACAGGAGACCAGTGGCACAGGCGTGGGCGTCCGGGCAACAATGCGCCCCACATGCGGGGCCAGAAGTGCAATGAAACCAATGGGACCGGCCACGGATACGGTCACCGCGCAGATGCCCGTAGCTGCCACCAGCAGCAGCGCGCGTGTTCGCGTGATGTTGACCCCGAGGGAAAGGGCCGAGAGATCATCATGTGCAAGGAGCGGCAGCTCCCGAGCACACCACAGGCCAAGAACCACGAAAGGAGTCAGCCCCACGAGCAGAGGAAGAATGACCTCCATCCGCACGAAACCCGTGGTTCCCGCCAGCCACAGCTGGGATTGCGCCGCGCGGAGGAGCTCGGCTGCGCGTAAGAGATACGCCACCAGCGCTTGGAACAGCAGGGAGAGCGCGATTCCGACGATGACGATGCGATTGCTCGTGCCGATTCCCCCAAGCGCCACCAGCAGGATGGCCGCTAGCACCGCACCCAACAGCGCGAGTCCGGCCCGCCACCAGAACATGGAGAGGCCGTCGGCAAGCAACGGCCGGGAGAATACCGTTCCGAGGACCACCATGACGGACGCGCCACCAGTCACGCCAAGGATGTCAGGCGAGGCCAGCGGATTGCGCGACATGGATTGCGTCCACGACCCTGCCAGTCCGAGCGCGGCGCCCACGATGAGGGTCGCTAGAGCTACCGGCATGCGCAGGTCCCAGACAACGCGGATTTCGCTGCGGCTTCCGCCGCCGTTGAGGATCTCCAGGACCCGCCCCGGGCTCAAGTCCACGGGCCCCTGCCCCAGCAGGAGGACATAGGAGCTTGCCGCGACCAGAACAAAGAAGCAGGTGGCCGCCCATATCCATGCCCGGCGCTGCCGCTCCTGGGAACGCAGTTGCTTGACGACGTCCCCCTTCACCCGCCCACTCATAGCTTGTGCTCCCCGCGGTGTACGGCCCAGATGAGAAATGGTGCGCCCACAAAGGCCAAGACGATGGACATCTCCAACTCAGAGGGGCCCGCGATGAGGCGGCCGAGAATATCCGCAGCGAGTACGGAGCAACCACCGAGCAATGCGGCTGGGGCAATCATCGCGGTAACTTCTGGCCCCGTGAACCGGCGCAGCAGATGGGGGATGGCGAATCCGACGAAGGCAATGGGCCCTGTCGCCGCAGTTGCGCATCCTGCTAGAACAACGATGCTCGAGGCAGCGCCGCGCCGCGCCAGCGTGGGAGAACCACCTAGAGCAACCGAGGATTCCTCCCCCATTGCCAGAAGATCGAGCGGGCGCGCCACACGTGCGGCGATGATAAACCCGATGAGCAATCCGACACCTGCGATGGCGACATCTTCTGGACCGCGCCCAAACGTGGAGCCAATGGTCCACCGGCGCATGCTGTCGAGGACATCCGTGGAGTACAGGCCGATCAACATGGCGCTAGAGCTCAAGGCAGCAGCAACACCTGCGCCGACCAAGACCAGCGTCAGGGGATCCTGAAACCTGCGGGACACACCCAGCACTAATGCTGTGGCCAGGCCGGCGCCTACGAGGGCGAGCGCTGTCCGCATCCCGGTTGAGGTGGCGACACCTAGCGCCGTCCCGAGGGCAACCAGGAACGAAGCTCCCGCGGTGATACCGATGAAGCCCGGATCCGCCAAGGGGTTTCTAGTCCAGGACTGGGCGATTACACCCGATACCGCGATTGCTGCTCCCGCGAAGTAGGCCACGAACGTGCGGGGGATACGCAAATCCCACACGATGTTCTCGATATCTGCTTCGCCTCCGCGGAGGAGGGCAGACACCAGATCCGGCAACGGAATAGCCCTCGAGCCAACCGCCAATGAGCACAGCAAAAGGAGGAAGGTCGACACAACCAGGGCCGTGGTGAGCAGTGCGCGGCTTCTCCCCCGCGAATCCAGTGCGTCTGCCTTGCCACGGCGTTGCGGGTACGCAACGCCGTGGATAGCGTCAGCCTTCCTCGGTAGTGCGAGCACTTAGAGCTGCTCTTCGAACTTGTTGACGGCCCACGGGATCGTCAGCGGGTTCGGCACGCTCATCGCATTGCCGGTGTCCGTGTCGAGGTAGCGGACGCGTCCATCCTTGACCACGTCCAGGCCTTGGAATGTGGAATCCTTCTTGAGTTCATCGACCGCACCGTTGTAATCCAAGACGAACAGATAGTCCACATTGTTGAGCTGGGAGTAGTTTTCCGGGGCATAGTCCACGAAGAAGCTGGAACCATCACCCTGCAGTTCCTTGGGGATCTCAAAGCCGAGGTCTTCGATGAACTGGCCACGGCCGTCTTCTGCCGTGTAGAGGCCCAGCTTCCCGTCATAGGGCATGAGGATGGCTGCGCGCTTGCCCTGCAGCTCCGGGTGGGAGTCCTTGAACTGCTCAAAGGCGCCCTCTGCTTGGTCAATGAGCTTCTCCCCCTCCTCTTCCTTATCCAAGGCAGAGGCGATGGTCTTGACTTGCTCATCCCAGGGGATCTGCCAGTCCTCGAAACCTTCGGGCTTCACGGTCAGCGGGGCGATATCCTCGAGGGATTTCTTCGCCTCCTGATCCACTGCCTGGTTCACGGCGATGATCTGTGTGGGGTCCGAGGCAGTGACCTGCTCTAGAACCTCGGCCGTGAAACCGGAGGCGGTGTTATAGATCACCTCGGGCTGGGCATCTCCCAAAAGCTCCTTCGCCCATGGGCCAACTCCGGAGGGATCACCATCCCCTTTCGCACCCCAGGGGGCCACAGCAACCGGAGTGATTCCGAGTGCCAGCACGGTATCGGCATCACCGAGCCCCAGGCTGGCAACGCGCACCTCCTCAGCACTGTCCGCACCCGCGCTGTCCTCGCCACTTCCGCGGGAGCACCCCGCTAAAGCAATCGCTGCCGCTGAGACAATAGCGAGCACGGTTTTCGCGCGCCGGTGGATAGCAACCATGGAATAAACCTTTCCTTCAACGGGAACGAGCATGCAAGCATTCGCACCCCTAAATTATTTGAGGCTAGCCTAACCTGTACGTTATGATGGTTTCAAATTTGGCCTCTACCTAGGATCAATTCCCTTGACGCATCACCGCTTATTGCCCGTCACCCTCACCGGGAACACCCGCCTCAAGCCGCGGCTGCACCGTTTAACTTTTCACTCGCCGGCTTTTAGTGACTACCCCTTAGCCGGGCCTGACGAGTATTTTGGGCTCCTCATGCCCCAAGACGAGCAGGATTTTTCGCCCTTCCCGGTCGACGATGTCAATGTTCGCGCCGCCGTCACCCGATTGCCCGACGACATTCGCCCAGCATTGCGCTGGTACACAATTCGCAAGCTCAACCAAGAAGCGTGCACCATCGATGTCGACGTGGTGACCCATGGCGATAATGGCCCGGGCTCACGCTGGATCCTCAATGCCCAACCCGGGGATACCGCCGGAATATATACCGGGCAAGCACTGTGGCAGGCCCCTAGGAAGTCACAACTGTTACTCGCAGATGCCTCTGCCCTACCGGCGCTGTGGCACATCCTCGAGCACTACGAAGCCTTCTCACCGGAAACCTTGGGTGCAGTCGACGTCGTTGCCATGATCACAGACGACGCTGAAGTTGAAGACGGCTTGGAGGAGACGTGGCGCGGCAAGGTCCGCTCACTCACCATGGTCCTGGCTCCACACGACGAACACTGCACACGCGCCAGACAACTTCTCGGCTCCCGTTTCACCGCGGATACAGCGCCGGATTCGGTGTGGGTATCCGGCGAAGGGGACCTGGCCAAAGCAGTGCGCTCGATAGCCGTGCATGACTGGGGTGTGCCGCGCGAAGACGTCATCTGGTCCGTGTACTGGATGAAGGGCAAGCCGCGGCCTTAAAGCGGACTTCGCACGCATCTAATCCTTTTAACCGGCAGCGGATAGCCGGTGAATAACTCGGTGCGCTGCCACATGGTTCCCATCAGAAGGTTTCCGTCAGGAGGTTTCAGTCAGAAGGTTCACCTGCCCCCAAACGAACCTTCTTCGCTCCTCCATATGGTTTGTTTGCCCCCAAGAAAACCTTTTGACTAGAACCATCTACATCCAGCGTCCGCGTTTGCCCTAGGCCTGATGCATCTCCGCTTAAGTCCACGGCGTGGAGTACCTGACTTGGGTTACACAGTACAACGCGGGCCCCGGTGAAATCCGGAACCCGCGTTGTAAGGGGTCTTGTTTATCAGGCGGTTTCTCACGCCGCCCGCCCTGCAAGACTCAGGGTGTTCTCTCTATCTCTCATGCGCCTCTCTCAAACGCACAAGAATTAGTATGCAGCACTTTCCTTGAAAGGCCATCGTACTTAGCTGCCAATTACCTGTCAGAAAGATATCCGGCCGTGACCTGCATAAACAAAAGAGAGAAAGCGCGAAAAAGGCCCCAGCTCATCCAAGAGCCGGGGCCTAAAATTCGTTTACACAGACATCAATTAGTCGGTGTAGTTCTTCTCCACGGAAGCATCGACCGGGATGCCCGGGCCGGAGGTAGTGGAGATGGTGATCTTCTTAGCGTAGACACCCTTAGCGGAGGACGGCTTCAGACGAATAATCTCGTCGTACAGCGCGCCGTAGTTCTCAGCCAGCTTCTCAGCATCGAAGGAAGCCTTGCCGATGATGGCGTGCAGGTTGGAAGCCTTGTCCACGCGGAAGGAAATCTTACCGCCCTTGACGTCAGCAACAGCCTTGGTCACATCGGCGGTCACGGTGCCGGTCTTCGGGTTCGGCATGAGACCACGCGGGCCCAGGACGCGAGCAACGCGGCCAACCTTGGCCATCTGATCCGGGGTAGCGATAGCAACGTCGAAGTCGATGTTGCCGTCGTTGATGGCAGCGATCAGCTCTTCGGTGCCCACGATGTCGGCGCCCGCAGCCTTTGCAGCCTCAGCGTTGTCGCCCTCAGCGAAGACGGCCACGCGGACGTCCTTACCGGTGCCGTGCGGGAGGGAGACGGTGCCGCGAACCAGCTGGTCAGCCTTACGCGGGTCAACGCCCAGGCGGAAGACAACGTCAACGGTGGCGTCGAAGTTCTTGGAGGAGGTCTCCTTGGCCAGCTTGGCGGCCTCGATCGGACGGTACAGGCGGGAGCGGTCTACCAGCTCAGCGGCAGCCTTGTATGCCTTGGACTTGGTGCTCATAAGTGCAATTCCTTTTCTTGGATTGATGTGGTGTTAGCGGGCCGAAGCTGGCCCTGCCACGCGCGGCACTAGGCGTGCCGCGCATTAAATCGAATTTTTACTTAGCCGGGACGCCGTCAACGGTGATGCCCATGGAGCGAGCGGTACCAGCGATGATGCGGGCGCCGTTCTCGATGTCACGAGCGTTGAGGTCCTCGAACTTGGTCTGTGCAATCTCCTTGCACTGATCCCAGGTCACGGAGCCAACCTTGTCGGTGTGCGGAACGCCAGAGCCCTTCTTGATGCCAGCAGCCTTGAGCAGGAGCTTCGCTGCCGGCGGGGTCTTCAGCTTGAAGTCGAAGGAGCGGTCCTCGTAGACGGTGATCTCCACCGGCACGACGTTGCCGCGCTGGGACTCGGTCGCAGCGTTGTAGGCCTTGCAGAACTCCATGATGTTGACGCCGTGGGCACCGAGTGCCGGGCCGACCGGCGGAGCCGGGTTAGCAGCGCCTGCCTCGATCTGGAGCTTGATCAGGCCAGTGACCTTCTTCTTGGGAGCCATCGAATTACCTCTTTCCTGTGGTACCGGAGTGCCGCCACGATGAATAACAGCGCCCCGTCCGGATGCTCACGCATTGTGGGCCACCGGAGGATGAACGTTTCAACATGCGCGAAAGCGCACGGCGTTCAAGTTTAGAACACCGTGCGCCCAGCTCAAAATCGCTTTTTAGGAGATGCGCTCGATCTCCGTCGGGGACAGCTCCACCGGGGTCTCGCGGCCGAAGATGGACACCAGGCCCTGCATCTTGCCGGTCTCCGGGTCGATCTCGGAGATGGTGGCAGACACGGAGGCCAGCGGACCAGACAGGATGGTGACGGCCTCGCCCACCTCGAAGTCGTGCGCGTAGGCCTTGGCGGCCTCCTTCTCCGGCATAGCCACGACCTGCTCGCCTTCGGAATCTGCTGCGGAAGCTTCTGGAGAGACCGTCGGATCGTTCGGCATGAGGAACTTAGCCACGTCGCGGATCTTGACCGGGGTGGCGTTACCTTCGTTGCCCACGAAGGAGGTCACGCCCGGGGTATCGCGAACGACGGACCAGGCAGCGTCGTTAAGCTCCATGCGCACCAGCACGTAGCCCGGCAGCAGCTTGCGCTTAACTACCTTCTTCTTGCCGTCCTTCTTTTCAATGGCCTGTTCGACCGGGACGACAACCTCGAAGATGGAGTCCTCCACCTCAAGGGTCTGAGCACGCATATCGAGGTTGGTCTTTACCTTGTTCTCGTAGCCGGAGTAGCACTGGATGATGTACCACTGGCCAGGCTGCTTCTTCAGCTCGCGGGTAAAGGCGCGCAGGCGGGACTTGTACTCAGCGTCGGCTGCTGCGGCAGCGTCCGCGTCAGCGCTTGCCGACGCCTCCCCTGCACCCTCACCTTCAGCCTCAGCCTCGTCCGAGCCGCCACCGAGAGCGGCTTCGGCGGCCTTGGTGGCAGCTTCCTTCTCGGCGGCTTCCTTCTCCTCTGCGGAGAGTTCCTCCTGCGGCTGCTGGACCTCCTCGGTAGCCTCGACCGCTTCAGCGGCCTGTTCCTGGACGTTATCGATCATGGCCTGCTCAAGGGAAGTGCCAGTGTTTTCTTCGCTCATTGTCTGCTACTCCAAATTGGTATTTATTCTTCTAGTCCCCACCAGGGTACTCGGCCGGACTAGGGCAAAAAGTATCCCGCCGTTTCCCCTAGTCGAGCTAGCGGGAAGGCGGCGGGATGAAAGTATGTAATTAGTTTACTAAGGCGCGAGGATTGCTTCAACTCCGAGACCGGTCAGCGCGTCCACACCCCACACCAGAGCGGTGAGGACGATAAGGAAGGC
The DNA here is from genome assembly GCF_001811545.1 of Corynebacterium sp. HMSC074A09. Classification (NCBI taxonomy): domain Bacteria; kingdom Bacillati; phylum Actinomycetota; class Actinomycetes; order Mycobacteriales; family Corynebacteriaceae; genus Corynebacterium; species Corynebacterium sp. HMSC074A09. Next base: position 21,437 of record NZ_KV805175.1, read on the forward strand.
GAAGGTCACCAGAACGTACTGAACCATTTCCTTGCCGGTCGGCCAGACAACCTTCTTGAGCTCGGAGGCAACCTCACCCGGGAAGGAGCCGACGGATCCGCCGAAGGAATCTTCCTTCTTGTCCTCGACGCGCACAACACGCTTGTCAGTGTAGGAGCCGGTAGAGGTGGTCGCTGCGCCAGAGAGCTGACGCTTGCCGGTTGGGCGCGGAGCCCCGGTGCTCGGCTGCTTTTCATCGCTCACGGCGATTCCCTCCTTGGAAGTGATGTGGCAGGGGCGACAGGACTCGAACCTGCAACCTACGGTTTTGGAGACCGTTGCGCTACCAATTGCGCCACGCCCCTCTGCGTGCCCTTTTGGGACAACGCACAACCCTACCAGAACGATGATTCCCCATGGAAACCACGTGCCGTATAAGGCTGGGAGTCGGTAGTGAAAAAGCGCCCGTATGCGGGCGCTTTTCTTTCCCGGTAGCGATGGCGAGAATTGAACTCGCGACACAGCGATTATGAGTCGCTTGCTCTACCACTGAGCTACACCGCCATATTCACTTTCTGAAAGCTTCCAGAAACATGAATGGAGCCCCCTGACAGAATCGAACTGTCGACCTTTTCCTTACCATGGAAACGCTCTGCCGACTGAGCTAAGGGGGCACAGCCTCTTTGAGTCACGGAGTTTCTTCCGCTGTGCTCTCGTTGAAGCCTTGAAAAGATTAACCCGAAACGCTTAAACAACACAAATCGCCAGTACGACAATGGTTTTTGCGCACTTTTCAGGCACCTAAACTCACACGCATCACCCTTGCACCACTCTCGCGGTAGACCACCCCCACTCCAGGCGCGCCAAATCCAGCTATTGTTGACGTATCAAATACTTTATTTGCTCTAGGGAGGACACATGAGCTCTGGTACCCAGAAACAGACACCGAAGGACTGGGCCGGCGACGCCCAGAATGCCTCGACGGACGGCGAATTCAAGCGAGACACCAACTACATCGGTGACCGCATCCTCGCGTCAGTCACTGGTGACAATCCACAGCCCTCCGTGAGTGGCAGTGGCGAGACTTTGGACTGGCCGGTGCAGCCCCACCGCTACCGTCTCATCGCCGCGCGCGCTTGCCCGTGGGCACACCGCGCGGTCATCGTCCGTCGCTTGATGGGGCTGGAGGATGTCATCTCCCTAGGCCTGGCGGGCCCGACCCACGACAAGCGCTCCTGGACTTTTGATCTCGACCCCGACGGGCTCGACCCAGTCCTGCGCATCCCCCGCCTGCAGGATGCGTATTTCGCACGCTTCCCTGACTACCCGCGAGGCATCACGGTGCCAGCCATCGTGGAGGAATCCAGCGGCAAAGTCGTGACCAATGATTTCAACTCCATGGTGCGAGACTTCCAAACCGAGTGGACCGAGTACCAGCGAGAAGGCGCGCCCAACCTGCTGCCGCCGGCCGAGCAGCAGGAAGAGATGGATGAGATCAACGACTTCATCTTCAGAAAATTCAACAACGGCGTCTATCGCGCAGGCTTCTCCGCATCACAGGAGGCTTACGAAGAGGCCTATGCGGATGTCTTTGAGGTCCTCGATTGGCTGGAAGAGCGACTAGCCCACCGCCGGTTCATCATGGGTGAGCACATCACCGAGACCGATATCCGGGCATACACCACCCTGATCCGCTTTGATGCCGTCTACCACGGCCACTTCAAGACGAACCGGAACAAAATCAGCGAGATGCCGAATGTCTACGGCTACCTGCGCGAACTCTTCCAGACCCCGGGCTTCGGCGATACCACCGACTTCACGGAGATCAAGCAGCACTACCACATCGTCCACCGCGAAATTAATCCCACCCAAATCGTGCCGGCCGGTCCGGATCTGTCTGGGTTGGCCCAGCCTCACGGCCGCGATCATCTGCCGGGTGCACCATTCGCCGAAGGCACTACCCTGCCGGGGCCGTTGTCTGAGGGTGAGCGGTTGAAGAACCCCACGGACTTTCAGCGAGAGCTGTTCAGCTTGGATTAGCCGCGCTTAACCCCGCCCTGCGCCGGGCCGGGGCCGCCGGATGATCGAAAAATCCCGCAGACCCATCTGATGTGTCTGCGGGATTCATTTTGTGCCAGGTAGAAGATTCGAACTTCTGAAGGCAATGCCGGCGGATTTACAGTCCGCTCCCTTTGGCCGCTCGGGCAACCTGGCAAGCACTCTTGAGTGCGGTTATGTACTTTACTACGAACTCCCGCCCAACATGCAAATCGCCAGGCAGGAGGGTATTTTAACCAACGCGCTGAACGGTATAGTCCGCCAGCTGGCGCAGAGCCTCACTAGCCGTGCACTCCGGGAGCAGGGAGAGCTGGTCCTCGACCACGCGCAGGTACGCGTTAACGTCGGCCAGCGCCTTATCGCGGCCGCCCGACTGCCACAGCAGCTCGATGGCGCGCTGTACGGAGGCGTCGTCCTCAAGCGGGCCCGTCAGCAGCGCGCGCAGCTCATCGCCAACCTCGCCTTCCTCCTCCAGGGCATAGAGCACCGGCAGGGTGAACACACCCTCGCGCAAGTCCGTGCCCGGGGTCTTCCCGGATTCCTCGGAGTCGGAGAAGATGTCGATGACATCGTCGACGATCTGGAAGATCATGCCCACGGCCGCACCGATTTGGCGCAGGGCCTCGCACTGCTCCGGGCCCGCACCCGCGTGGTAGGCACCCAGGTAGCCGGCGGACGCGATCAGCACCGCGGTCTTTTCCCGGATCACCGCCGTGTAGTGCTCCACGGCATTGGCTTCGCCAGCACCGATGGTTTCCCGCATCTGGCCGGTGACGAGCTCCTCGAAAGTCTCCGCGAAGTGCTCCACCGTGTGGGTATCCAGCTGGCTCATCAGCCGCGAGGCGTGCGCGAGCAGTGCATCGCCCGCCAGAATGGCCACCGAGTTGGTCCACCGAAAGTTCGCGGAATCCACGCCGCGGCGGCGCTCCGCCTCATCCATGACATCGTCGTGGTAGAGCGTGGCCACGTGGACCATTTCCACCACGGTGGCCGCCTTAATCACCTCGGGCGATTGCGAGCGTTCACCAAACTCGGAAGCCAGCAACGCCATCATCGGGCGGAAACGCTTGCCCCCGGCCAGGGAGAGGTGGCGCACCTTGTCTTTAATGAAGTCCTGCCCGCGGTCGAGCTCCGTATTCAGCAGGTCCTCTACAGCAGCCATCCCGGCGTTGATACGCTCGGTGAGCTGCGCATCCCCCAAGTCCACGTGCTTGGCGTGAGTTTGGCCGTGTGACATTAAACGTGTTCCTTTAAGCTCAAAAATCCTAGTGTTTACTTACCGTAGCCCATGGCACGGCCCTCAACACACTTGTGGCCACTATCCCGTGCAATGATAGTCCCCATGTCGGAGCAGATCGATTCCACCCTTGTTGACGTCGCCATCGTAGGCGCCGGGCCCGCCGGCGCTGCCGCCGCTATCCACGCCGCACGCGCCGGCCATGAGACGCTGCTTGTCGACGCCTCCCCCTTCCCCCGCGACAAGACCTGCGGCGATGGACTGACCCCGCGCGCCATGCACCAGTTGGAGCTCCTCGGCATCGAGGTCAACGCGTCCTACCGCAACCGCGGGCTCAAGCTACACGGCTTCGGCGGCACCGTGACCGCTCCGTGGCCTGAGGCCTACCCCTCGCACGAAGGCACGGCGCTGCCGCGCTATGAATTCGACGCGCTGCTGGTTGACGCCGCCCGAGACGTCGGCGCGCAGCTTATAACCGGCACGGCAACGCAGCCGGAGCTGGACGGCAACCGGCTGGTCGAGTTCTCCGTCGGCAAGCGCCGCGTGCGCGCCCGGTGGGTCATCGTGGCCGACGGCGTGCGCTCGACATTTGGCAAGCAGTTGGGCCGCACCTGGCACCGCGAGGAGGTCTATGGCATTGCTGCACGCGCTTATGCCGATTCACCGCAGGACGGCGAGGAATGGATGCACTCCCACGTTGAGCTCAAGGACCCCGAGGGCGTGGTGCAGCCGGGCTATGGCTGGATCTTTCCGCTGGGCCAGGGGGTCAATATCGGCTTGGGCGCGCTCTCTACGGCCGCCCGCCCGGCCCGCCTCAACACGAAGAAGGCGCTGGATTTCTACGCTGAGCAGCAGCGTTCGGAATGGGGTCTGGGCGAGCTGCGTAACGTCACCTCGGCGATGCTGCCCATGGGCGGTGCGGTGTCTGGAGTTGCCGGCGCGAACTGGATGCTCATCGGTGACGCTGCGGCCTGCGTCAACCCGCTCAACGGCGAGGGCATCGACTATGGCTTGGAAACGGCGGCGCTCGCCGTGGAGATGCTCGGCACCAAGGACCTCACCTTGGCGTGGCCAGACCGGCTACGCGCCGAGTATGGCGAGGCCTTCCTACTTGCCCGCACCGCCGCGCGCCTGCTGACCTACCCACAATTCCTGCCGCTGGCCGGACCTGTGGCCATGCGTGGGCCGGTGGGCCGCATGCTCATGCCGGCCGCAGCGCGCCTCATGGGCAACCTCATCACCGAGGAGGACAAGGATCTGCTTGCCCGCGCCTGGCGGCTGGCCGGCGGGGCGGTCTCTGCGCTGCGGCGCGATACGCCTCTTTGGGCTTAAGGCCTTTGGGTTTTACCTTTCGGCCTAAGCCCATTGGGCTTAGGCCCCTAGGCGGGCTTCACTGCGGAGTGCAGCGCCACGATGCCGAAGGTCAGGTTGCGCCAGCCTGCTTGTTCCCAGCCGTTGCGGTTAATGGCGGCGGCCAGCTCGTGCTGCTCCGGCCACGCACGGATGGATTCTGCGAGGTAGATATAGGCCTCCGGGTTGGAGGAGACCACCTTGGCAATCGGCGGCAGCAAGCGGGTCAGGTATTCCTTGTAGACGGTGCCAAAGACCGGGATAACCGGCTTTGAAAACTCCGCTACTGCCAGGCGCCCGCCGGGTTTGGTCACGCGCGCCATCTCCCGCAGGCCCAGCTCGAAGTCGTGGATATTGCGCAGGCCATAGGAGATGGTCACTGCATCAAAGGTGTTATCGGCAAAAGGCAGGCGCATGCCATCGCCGGCCACCTTAGGCACGTCACGGTCCTTACCGGCCGCGAGCATGCCGCGCGAGAAGTCACAGGCCACGCACCACGCACCAGACTTAGCTAGCTCCACGGTGGACACCGCGGTACCGGCGGCGAGGTCAAGAACCTTCTCCCCCGGCTTAAGGTTGAGCCGCTCGCGGGTCAGACGGCGCCAGCGCGCGTCCTGGCCAAAGGACAGCACCGTGTTGGTGATGTCATACTTCTTGCCCACCGCGTCAAACATGCGCGCGACATCGAAGGGCTTTTTATCCAGATCTGCCTTAGACACAAAAGCCAAGTCTAGGCTACGCGTGCACCAAGAGCGCGAGCGGCCCAACGCGGCAGCTCTGGGCGCTGGCCCAAGATGGTCAGGGGTACCTCGCGGACATCCTCCAAGACCTCTTCGTAGTAGCCCAGCAGCTGCTCGCACAACGCAGGCCATGTCTTCGTCGAGATGGACTCGCGAGCATTGGCGCGCAGTTCCTCGTGGATCTCCGGATTAAGCAGCGCATCGACGGCGTTGGGGAGGTCTTCGACGAACGTTGAAACGTCGAGAAGCAGCCCGTTATAGCCCTCCTCAATGAGGTCCACTGGGCCGCCCGCTCGCGGACCGATGGTCGGCACACCGGAAGCCTGCGCCTCCTGAATGGCCTGGCAGAAAGTCTCAAACTCGCCGGCGTGGACGAAGACATCGAGGGAGGCATAAGCCGCAGCGAGTTCCTCACCGCCAAGTGCTCCAGTAAAGGCTGCACTCGGCAGCTGCGCTTCCAGCAACGGGCGCTCAGGGCCATCGCCAACGATGACGAGCTGGATATCCTCGCGACCGTTTAGGGCCGACAGGCGGTGTACGCCCTTCTCCGCCGCCAGACGGCCGACGAAGCCGACGATCTTCTTGCTTCCTGTGGGATCCCACTCGCGGCGCAGCACCTCCGAGCGCTTCGAGGGGTGGAAGCGCTCGGAATCCACGCCGCGGCCCCAGTGGCGCACGTTCTTGATGTGGTGCTTCTCCAAATCGGCGATGGTGAGTGAGGACGGCGCGAGGGTCATCTGGCACGCATTGTGGATGGTGCGCAGCCACTCCCACACCCCATAGGCCAGCGCGGAGGCGTGGTACTTGGTGGCGAATCCCGCGACGTCGGTCTGGTACAGCGCCACTGCCGGAATGCGCAACTGACGTGCAGAGAAGGCACCCGCAGCGCCCAGAACGAAGGGGCTGGCCAAGTGGATGATGTCCGGCTTGAACTCGCGCAGCGCCTCGTCCACGGCAGACGTAGGAACGCCGACCGGGAGCGAATCCACCAGCGGCACGCGCACGGTGGGCACGCGCACGATGGTGAACCCGAGGTAGTCGGGGATCTCCTCTTGGCCCTTGCGGGCACCGGGGGCGATGACGATGGCTTCGTGGCCGTGCTCGTGGAGGTGCTCGAGGACACGCAGCACGGAGTTGGTCACTCCATTGACGTTAGGCAAGAAGGATTCCGCGACGATGGCTACACGCATGCGCCCCATCATTCCTTTCCTGAGTGCTCGGTTGGTAAAGCACGTGCTAAATTCCGGTTAATTTTCCCGCTTGCCCACCACAGGGCACCCGCTAACAGGGTAGCGACGGCTGCCGAAGACAGCGCCGGAATGATGGACAGGGTCCATTCGCGGCCTTCTACCTTGACCAAGTCCGGGTTGCTTTTGGCGTAGAGCACCCAGACCTGCTGGCCTTCCCCTAGCCCGGTGGGATAAAGCAGCCCGGTGGGTGGGGTGTGGTAGATACCTTCGGCATCCTGGAAATCCACGAAGGTGCGCAAGGTGCCGACATCCGTCACCGTGGCCAGGGCGCGCCCGGGGTTGGCGTTGATGGTGCGGTCGTTCAAGAAAGGGCCGATGACCATTCCCGCCATGCCCACTAATGCCGCGGCATACAGCACCAGGATCAGCTGGCGTACCCGGCGCCGCGGCATTTACTGGCCTACCTTGGCGTTCAGCGCCTCCTGCAGCGCGCGGCGCGAGGACCTCGTGGTATGCGCCTCCACGACGGTGATGGCGGTGGAGTATTCCTTGAGTTCTGCTAAAACGTCGAGCAGCTCCTGCGCCGAGCTCACCTCTCGGTGCTCAGCACCGCAAGCTTCCGCCAGCTTGGCGACGCCCACCCCATGCGGCGTTCCAAACGCCTTCTCGAAGGAGTCGCGCAAAGGTTCGCGGCCTTGTTCCAGCACCTCGAAGATGCCGCCGCCGTCGTCGTTTGAGACGACGATGGTGAGGTTCTCCGGACGCGGGTTGTCCTCGGGGAGGATGAGCGAGGTGGCGTCGTGGAGGAAGGTGACATCCCCCATGAGCGCCACTATGCGTGGGGCGCGGGGCGCATCAGCCTCACGGGACTGGGTAGCCAGCGCGATACCGATGGCCTGCGCGATGGTGCCGTCGATGCCGGCAGCCCCGCGCGGGGAGTAGGTCTCCACCCCGTCGAAGGGCAAGCCGATGAAGGAAGCATCCCGCACCGCGTTGGAGGCGCCCAGGACAAGGGTATCGCCGACGGCCAGGGTATCCCCCACCGCGGCGGCGACGTGGAGGCCGGTAAAGCCGATCTCGGGCTTCGTGGCATCCTCACCGGCGGTCTCCGCTAGGACTTCGCGAACGCCGTCGGCCGCCATCTGTGCCGCGCCTTCGCAGATCTTCATCCACTCGCGCGTGGGCTCGCCGCTGGTTTTGACGGTGGTACCCAGCTGCGCGGCCTCACCGCGCGGGTTGGTGAAATCTTCCGTGCGGGACAGGCAGATGAGGTCAATATCGGGATCACTCAGCAGTGCCAGCACACCGCGGTGCAGGGTGGGGTGGCCCACGACGATGACCTGCTCCACCTTGGTGTTAACCACGTAGTCATTGGCGGACACCTGAGCGCGGCGGAACAGGTGGGCCGCGGCCGGGTGCACCGGGTGATAGGGCGCGGGTGCCGTGGGCTCGGCGATGGTGGGGACATCCTCTAGGCCTTCGACTTCCCAGGCCTCATCGCCCGCGATGACGAGCGTGTTGCGGCTGAGATCAACGGCCACCTCACCGTGATTCGACCACCGCGGGGTACGCGCGCGGTGCTGCGTGTAATCCGTCGGGGTTCCGGGCAGTTCCTCCCCTACCAGCGGGGCATCGAGAGCCACGTTGATGTGCACCTGGCGGTCATTCAAAAAGCGCTCAGCGACGCGCGGGATATCACCCGTGCTCTCCACCTGGGTGGTCTCTGCGTACACGCCGAAGATGCCTGGCTGCTCGATGGTCTGAGAGGCCCCCGTGCCCACCAGGCGGGCCGGGCGGTCCGCGCTGATGACGGCCAGCGGGGTATGCGAGTAATGCGCCTCCACCATCGCGGGCAAGGCGTTGGCCACCGCGGTGCCGGAGGTCATGACGATACCGACGTGCCGGCGCTGGACGCGGGCGAGGCCGAGGGCAGCGAAGGCAGCGGAGCGCTCATCGAGGCGGGTATGCACGCGAATATCGCTGCGCGCGAGCAGCGCCAGAGACAGCGGCGCGTTGCGTGAGCCGGGGCAGAGGACGACGTCGGTGAGGTGCCGCGAGAGCTGAGCTGCTAGTGCTTCAGCCAGCTGCATCGACTCCGGCTGCGAAGACTCCGCGGGCTGTGTATTAGGCGTATTAGGCATTCTCTGCACCGCCCGCACCGGGCTCACCGTTGCCCGACTCTAATTCACCGAAGAGATCGTTGAGCAAGCTCTCTAGGTCAGACCCGCCCTGATCCAGCTGATCTTGGATGCTCGGCGGCAGCTCCGTCGGGACCTCCGGTGGCAGCTCAGTAGGAATCTCAGTGGGGAGGCGATCCCGCGGAGATTCCTTCGTGGTGGTCACCGTAGTGGGGACTTCGGTGGTCACGGTCTCGGTGACCGGCTCCGGGGCGGGTTTGTTGGCATCCGCGGCCGCACCGCACCAGAGGAAGAACAGCACGCCGGCGAAAACGACGGCGATAGCGGCGATGGCCGCGAAGACATAGGACAGGGCTCCCCCACCCTTCTTCGGCTCCTCCACCTGGTAGCTCGACGGAACCGGGTCATACTGCGGCTGCTGATAGTTCTGGTCATAGCCCTGTTGATAAGGCTGGCCGAAAGCCTGCGTGTTCTGGGAGCCAGGCTCCGGGAAGTGCTGTTGGGGACGCTGTGGCGGCTGCTGCTGGGGCGCGCCGAACTGGCGGGTTTCGTTCTCACCGTTGACGCGGCCGAACTGCCGCGTCTCGTTGTCGCCGTTGTTGTTGGTCATGGGATTTACCTTATCGTGCACCCGCGCCACTTAGCACCCGGCCGGTGGGCGTCTCACCCGCCGCAACCTGAGCCGGTGTACCATCCGCCACGATCTGTCCGCCCTCCGCGCCTGAGCCCGGGCCCATCTCGATGACGCGGTCAGCGCCAGCGATGAGGTGACGGTCGTGGTCTGCCACCACGACGCTATGCGAGGCATCCACCAGCGAGTGCAGCTCAGTAATGAGCAGGTCAATATCGGCCGGGTGCAGGCCCACAGTGGGCTCATCCAGCAGGTAGACGGTATGGCCCCGGTGCGAATTGCGGGAGCGCTGAAGCTCCGTGGCGAGCTTGATGCGCTGTGCCTCACCGCCGGAGAGCTCCGGTGCACCCTGGCCTAGGCGCAGGTAACCCAGACCTACCGCTTCCAGGGTTTGCAGCGCGTGGAGGATCGGCGCTTCATCTGCAAAGACCTCTAGGGCTTCTTCCACCGTGAGGTCCAGGATGTCCGCGATGGTCCGGCCCTGCCAGCGGATGGACAAGGTGTCATCGTTATAACGCTGTCCCTGGCAGTCCGGGCACTGGGTATAGGAGCCGGGCAGGAAAACCAGCTCGACCTCGATCTGGCCGGCACCGCCGCAGGTATGGCACTGGCCCTGTTTGACGTTGTAGGAAAAGCGCGAGACCGTCCATTTCTTCTTCTTGGCCTCCGGCGTGGCGGCGAAGAGCTTGCGGACATTGTCGAAGAGGTTGGTGTACGTCGCCACCGTGGAGCGCGGGGTTCGGCCGATTGGCTTTTGGGTAATGGAGACCACGCGCTTGACCTGCTCCGGACACTCTGGCCCCGTGAGCGTGTCATGAAGCGCGGCCAGCAACGTGGATTTACCGGAACCCGAGAGCCCAGTAATAGCCGTGAACTGGCCAAGCCCAAAGTCCACGTCGAGGCCGTCGATGGTGTGCGAGTGCACCTGGCGCAGCGCGATATCCCCGTGAGCCGAGCGCGCTTCGGCCTTGGGCGTGGGGCGTGGGCGGGCCAAGGCACGCGCAGTCGGGGTATCGGCGGAGTCCGCGGCCGCAATGTAGTCAGCAACAGGACCCGAGTACACCACCTGGCCGCCGCGCTCACCGGCGAGCGGGCCGACGTCCACGATCCAATCGGCGTGCTTGACCAGCTCCATATCGTGCTCCACCAGCAGCACCGAATTGCCCTCCGCGATGAAGCGACGGCACATGTCGAGCACCGCGCCCCGCTCCACCGGATGCAAGCCCGCAGAGGGCTCATCCAGGACATAGGTCACGCCATAGAGCCCGGAGCGCAGCTGCGCTGCCAGGCGCAGGCGCTGCACCTCACCGCCCGAGAGCGTGTCCGTCGGCCTATCCAGGCTGAGGTGCCCAAGTCCGAGTTCCAAGGCCGATTCGAAAGCCGGCAGGAGGGCCTTGAGGAGCAGGTCCTCAGCGTCATTCGGTTGCGGTTTCTGGGCTTTGAGGAGCTCGAAGGTTTCGCTGAGCGGGAGGGCATTGAAACGGTCGATAGGCAGCCCGGCATAGGTCACCTTGAGCGCCTTCGCCGTCAGCCGCCGCCCATCGCAAACATCGCAGCGGCGGGTTTCCATGAAACTCAAGACGCGGGCGCGAAGCGTATCCGACTTCGTCTCCGCATAAGTCTTGGTCAGGTAGCTAGCCACGGAGCGCCACGTGCCCTCGTAGTTGCGCTGGATCTGATCCGCCCCGCGGTGCGGCTTGACGGTTACTACCGGGCGTTCCTCAGTGAAGAGGATCCACTCGCGGTCCTTCTTCGGCAGCTGCTCCCACGGCGAGTCCAGGTCATAGCCCAGCTCCTGGAGGATGTCGTGGAAATTCTTGCCCGCCCAGGCCCCGGGCCAGGCGGCAATCGCCCCATCCTCGATGCTCAAGCTGGGGTCCGGCACCATGGAGGCCTCCGTGGGCTCATGCACCACGCCGGTGCCCTGGCACTCCGGGCACATGCCCTCCGGGGTATTGGGTGAAAAGGAATCGGAGTACAGGCCCTCCGGGTTGTCACCGCAGCGCGAGTAGAGCAGACGCACGGAATTGGACATGGCGGAGATCGTGCCCACCGTGGAGCGCGCGCTGCTTGCCGACGCCGACTGCTGCAACGCCACCGTCGGCGGCAGCCCCTCGATGCGGCCGACCTGCGGGTCCACCGCTGAGGCGATGAGGCGGCGGGCGAAAGGCGCGACGGACTCCAGATAGCGGCGCTGCCCTTCGCCATGAATGGTGCCGAAGGCAAGAGAGGACTTGCCGGAGCCGGACACCCCGGTCACGGCCACGAGCTGGCCGCGCGGGAGGTCCACGTCGACGTTGCGAAGGTTGTGCAGGTGCGCGTCTCTCACGGAAATGGTCATGCCCGCCAGCCTACGCTGCACCCCGGACATGGACCGTGAGCTGTATTTTTAAAGGTGCGGCCAGCACTGGCGCACACGCTCGAACCACCAGTCGCGCCGCGCCGCCGGTGCCGCCAGTGCGCTGAGGCGATCCGGGGCGGGGGCGAGGGCTTCGGCGCGCAAGAAACCGTCGACAAGCTCGCGTGGCTCCGTCACGTCCTCCAGGAACAGCGACCCCGTGGCCAGCCCCGCGGCGGCCGGGGTGACGTCGATGTCCTCGTCGTCATAGATCTGCGGCAGTGCCGCCACCGCGGCCAAGCCCATCGAGATGCCCACCGAGGTGTCCAGGGCGGAGGCCACCGTGATGTCCATGTGGCGCTCGCGCAGGTGGGAGGCCACCTCGAGCACCTTACGCACACCACCCAGCGGCGCGGGCTTGACCACGGCGACGTCCGCCGCCTGCAATTCCGCCACACGGTAGGGGTCGCTGACCTTGCGGATGGACTCATCTGCCGCCACACGCACGAAAATCCCGGCGCGCATGAGCTGGGTGCGCACCTCCTTGAGCTCCTCCACGGTCTGGCACGGCTGCTCCATGTAATCCAGCGGCATCATTTCCTTTGCCGCTGTAACAGCTTCTTCGACGCTCCATCCACAGTTGGCGTCGACACGCAGAACCGGCACGCGGCCCTGAGCTTCGATATGGGCGCGGACGGCAGCCACGCGGGTGATGTCATCCTCCAAGCTCTGCCCTTTCTCCGCCACCTTGATCTTGAAGGTGCGGCAACCGGGGTAGCGCGCCATGACCTCGGGCACCTGCTCGGCGGGGACCGCGGGGATAGTGCCGTTGACTTCTACCCACTCGCGCACGGGTGTCGGAAAGCCCTCGTAAGCCGCCTCCAGTCCGGCGGCGAGCCAGCGGGCGGATTCCTCCGCCCCGTACTCCAGGAAGGGGGCGAACTCGCCCCAACCCGCGGGGCCGTCGATAAGCAGCGCCTCCCGGGTAGTAATGCCGCGGAATTTCACGGCGAGTGGAAGGGATACCACGTGGGCGCGGTCGAGGACGTCATCAATATGCATGAGGTTCATCGTACGTGTGGGGGGCTCAGCGCGACACCTGTCATAGCCGGTGTTAGGTTATAACGGTAAGTGGATATAACCAGAAGAAGGATCCTCAGATGCTTTACCTTCTCATCGCACTGCTGGCCATCGCCGCAGTTGTCTATCTCATCTATAAGAAAGTCCACGCCGCGGCCTCCATCTTCGCCGTTGGCGTAGTCCTGCTCATGCTCGCCGCTCTCACCGGGCGCGCGGATTTCCGCACCACCGAAATCGAAGCCACGGGCAATGCCTTCTATGACCAGCTGCTCGTCGTGGACGCGCTATTCAAAGCACGCTTCTCCGGCATCGGCATGGCGATCATGGTGCTCTTCGGCTTCGTGTCCTATATGCGGCACATCGGTGCGGACGCCAAGACGGTCGTGGTGCTCTCCGCACCGCTCAAGCGCTTCAAAGGCTCCTACTGGCTGGTTCCGGTGGGCTTCATCCTGGGCACGCTGCTCTCGCTGGTGATCCCCTCGGCCGCAGCGCTATCCCTATTGCTCGTGGCCACTCTCCTGCCAGCGCTCATCGCCGCGGGCCTGACGCCCCTGACCGTGGGCGCCATCGTGGTAACCTCCTCCACCATCGTCCCCACACCGCTTGAGGCCGGCCTCATTCAGGGCGCCGATCTCACCAACATGACGCCAACCGAGTTCGTCTACGGCGCCGTTGCCTACGCCACGGTGCCCACGCTCCTCATCACGGCCTTCGTACACATGTGGTGGCAACGCCACTGCGACAAGGCGGATGCCCGCAAGGCGGAAAGCTCCGGCGAGATCAGCGCCGATTCGATGCACGATGACGCTACCGAGGAAGCCATCGCCCGCGCAGCCTCCCTGCCGGGTTACTACGCCGTGCTCCCGCTCATGCCGTTGCTGCTCATCATTATCTCCGCCATTCTTAACCGTTTGGGTGTCATCCCCTTTGAGGGCGGCATCCTCCCGGTGACCGTGGTCTCCCTGTTCATCGCGATGATCATCGAGTCCATCCGCAAGCGCACCGTCACCGGTGCTGTGGATTCCATCTCCAGCTTCTTCAAGGGCATGGGCGAAGGTGCTGCGGGCGTCGTGGCCCTGCTGGTGGCTGCTGCTGTCCTGGTGGAGGGTATTACGCAGATGGGTGTCATCGACATGCTCATCGACGCCGCCGAGGGCTCCTCCGGCGCCGCCGTCCTCATCGTCCTCGTCTTCGTCGCTGCCACCGCCGCGATGGCCGCACTCACCGGTTCCGGTACCGCGCCCTACTTCGCCTTCTCTGAGGTGGTGCCCAATCTGGCTTCGCAGACCTCCATCCACGCCCCGCAGATGCTCACCGCCATCTGGGGTACCTCCAACCTGATGCGCCAGGTCTCCCCGGTCAACGCCGCGGTGCTCATTGTCTCCGGCGCTATCAAGGTCAACCCCATCCAACTGGTCAAGCGCACCTCTGTACCCATGATCGTGGCGACGGTGCTCAACACGCTGTTTGCGTTCATGTTTATTGGGTAGCGGTTTCCGCGCGGGCTCAACGTTAATCACGGAGCCTGCGGTACGTTTTGGTAAATAAGGTCCCCCAAATCCGAAAAACTGCGGGCATATTTACGAAAACGTACCAACCAACCGTGCGCAACGTACACAACGATCAAATAAGGCCCCAGATCATCGAAGTTTTGGGGCCCTATTTGTTAGAACCGTCACGGCTCTAAGGCGGAGCCTACTGACTGCCGTACAATTGCTTAGACAATGAATCCCATCAAGGGTGAAGGAGCAACCATGCTACTTGCTGAAGCCTTGGCCGAGCGCGCCCAGGCGCAGGAGCGCCTCAACTCGCTGAGTGACCGCCTCGCGGCGACGGTCCGCATACAGGAAGGCGACGAACCGGATGAGAACCCCACGGATCTCCTCCGCGAACTCGAGGGCGTGACCAAGCGCATCGACGAGCTCGTCATCGCCATCAACGCCACGAACACGGCCACCGCGTTCGACGATGAGATCACGCTCATGGAAGCGCTGGCGCTGCGTGATGGTCTGCTGCGCAAGCGCCGCATCTACCAGGGATTGGCCGAGCGCGCGGGTGCGCGCCAGGACCGCTACTCCCGCTCGGAGATCAAGTTCGTGGCCACCGTGCCCGTGCCGAAGCTGCGCGAGCGCGCCGACGATCTGGCCCGCCAGTACCGCGAACTGGATACCCGCATCCAGCAGCTAAACTGGAATACGGAACTGATAACTAAATAAGGTCTGCCGCTAGTTGTGCCGCATTCTTGCGGCGCTTTCGCTTTGTGTCGCATTTTTGCGGCACGTCATGTCGCGCGCCACGCGCGCGACGGTAGCCCACACTTTTCGCAGCGAGCGCACCCCTTCTGGGCAGGGAAAAGTCCAGTGCTTCTCAGGCGCCTTCGTAGCGCAAGAAGGCAGGGAGGTTCGATTCCGTCCCACTGTATGGTGTACCGCGCTGGTACGGAGTACACGTGCACATTGACGGGGATAATCCCGCAGTATTGTTTATTGTTTATCACCGCCGCGCTGGGCGGAGAGTGTGGGTGAGGGTTGGGAATGGGGACTATACTTCCGGCGCACCGCTTTCCAATTAAGCTGGTGTGCCATGAGCGAGCAGAAGAACTACAGCACCGATAATCCTTTCAAGCCGGAGCTCTGGCAGCCCGTCAAGGGCTTTGAGGATCTCACGGACATCACTTACCACCGGCTCATCAGTGACGGTCCAAAGCCCCAGCGCAAGGACGGCATCGTCCGCATCGCCTTCGACCGCCCCGAGGTGCGCAATGCGTTTCGCCCACACACGGTGGATGAGCTTTACCGCGCGCTGGACCACGCGCGCCGCACGCCGGATGTAGGAACAGTACTTCTCACCGGCAACGGGCCTTCCCAGAAGGACGGCGGCTGGGCGTTTTGCTCCGGCGGTGACCAGCGCATCCGCGGCCGCTCCGGCTACCGCTATGCCACGGAGCACGCGCATGATGACGCAACTGCCGACGAATCCACCGTGGACACTGCCCGCGAGAAAGTCGAGGGCGGCCGCCTGCACATCCTGGAGGTCCAGCGCCTCATCCGCACCATGCCCAAAGTGGTCATCGCCGTGGTTAACGGCTGGGCCGCCGGCGGCGGGCACTCCCTGCACGTGGTGTGCGATATGACCATTGCCTCCCGCCAGGAGGCCCGCTTCAAGCAGACCGACGCCGACGTCGGTTCCTTCGACGCCGGCTATGGCTCGGCTTACCTGGCCAAGATGGTGGGCCAAAAGTACGCCCGCGAGATCTTCTTCTTAGGCCGCACCTACGATGCACAGCGCATGTACGAGATGGGTGCGGTCAACGAGGTGGTTGACCACGCCGATCTGGAGGACGCCGCCATCAAGATGGGGCGCGAAATCAACATGAAGTCCCCCACCGCCCAGCGCATGCTCAAGTTCGCCTTCAACCTCACCGATGATGGCCTCATGGGCCAGCAGGTCTTCGCTGGAGAAGCCACCCGCTTGGCCTACATGACCGACGAAGCCGTCGAGGGCAAGGAATCCTTCTTGGAAAAACGCGAGCCCAACTGGGATGACTTCCCGTACTACTACTAATCGTCATTCCTCGAGGAGGATCCACAGTGCTGTATTTCGCCATTACCCTCGCTGCCATCGCGCTCATTGCCGTCATTGCGTCGCGAGTGTGGATGTTGCGCCGCATCCAGCAGGCTCAGAGGGACGGCGAGCGCCCCTTCGATCAGGAGGATGAGCTCATCAACCCCTATGAGCACCGCGGGCGGTAACCTAGCTAACCGTGACTATCCTCTCTCCCCTGCCCGTCAATCCACATGACCCCGCCGCCATCCTGCCCGATTTGGAGGCGGCCATCGCCGGGCAGGCAACGTTCCTGCCCGTCCCGGCAGAGGACCGCACACGCGCGCAGCTGCTGCGCAACCACATGCACGCAGGAGAACCCATCGACTCCTCGATAGCGCTGGTCGTGGCCACCTCCGGGTCCACGGGCACGCCGAAAGGCGCGCAGCTCACCGCCGCCAACCTGGTCTCCAGCGCCGATGCCACGCACCGCGCTCTCGGCGGCACCGGCCAATGGCTGCTCGCCATGCCCGCCTCCCACATCGCCGGCATCCAGGTATTGGTGCGCTCGCTCGTCGCGGGTGTAGAGCCGCTCTGCCTTGACCTGTCGGAAGGTTTTTCCATCCCCAATTTCGCCCGCGCCGCGCACGAGCTGGCCGCCACCGGGGATCGCTCATACACGGGACTGACCCCCATGCAGCTGGCCAAGGCCATGGATTCTCTCGAGGGAATCGAGGCACTGCGCACCTTTGATGCCATCCTCGTCGGGGGCGCTGCCACCCACCCGCAACTATTGGATTCGGCGAAGAAGCTGCGCATCAATATCGTCACCACCTACGGTTCCTCAGAAACTTCCGGTGGATGCGTCTACGACGGCCGTCCCCTCGATAGCGCTCTTGTTCGCATCGGCGAGGAAAACCGCATCTACCTCGGCGGGCCCATGATTGCGCAGGGCTACCGAAACGTGGACTCAGACGCCTTTATGGTGGATGAATCCGGCACCTCGTGGTTTGCTACCTCCGACGCCGGCGCGCTTCACGACGGCCACCTCACCGTCACCGGGCGCCTCGACAACATCCTGAACACCGGCGGGCTCAAGCTCCACCCGGAGCAGCTCGAGCAGCACATCCTGCGCGTGCCGGGAGTGGAGAGCGTGTGCGTGGTTGGCATCCCCCACCCACGCTTGGGGCAGATGATCGTTGCCGCCTATACCGGATGGGCGGATGTCGGCGATATCCTCGTGGCTCTCGATGACGTTGGCCTTCCCCGGTGGCACATCCCCAAGGATTTCAAGCGCCTGCCTGAACTCCCCACCACCGGCCCCGGCAAGGTTGACCGCCTCGCCGTCGCCCGCACGTGGGGCAGCTAAGCCTCCGCTTCGCCAAAGCTGCGTACGGCAATGCCGCGCGCAGCGGATTCCCCGAGGGGGAAGTGCGCACCGCCGTCGACGGCAACCTCGAGCACACCCGCAACCGAGGGGGCAACGACGGACAATTCCACTCCCGGCCGCACTCCATTTTTATCCAGGTAGCGCAGAAATTCGCCATCCGCGTCAGTGACCTGCTCCACGGTGACGGGGGTCTGCGCGGGGACGTCGATAAGCGTAATGCGCGAGACCGGCTCGGCAGTGCCATCCGGGGCAGGTATGGGATCACCATGCGGATCGCGGGCGGGGTTGCCCAGGAAAGAATCGAGGCGTTCAACGAGCCTGTCGGACGTCGCGTGCTCTAGCATTTCCGCCTCATCGTGCACCTCATCCCAGGTATAGCCCAGAGTGCGCACGAGGAAGGTTTCCAGGAGTCGATGCCGGCGCACCATTGCCACAGCCAGCCGCCGGCCTTCCTCAACAAGCCGAACACCAAAGTAGCGTTCGTGTTCCACCAGCCCCTTCGCGGCCAGGCGCTTGACCGCCTCCGACGTGGTGGGCAGCTTCTGCCCCGCCGCTTTAGCTAGGTCCCCCAGCGGCATCGCGGTATTAGCGCCCTCTTTCTCCTCATAGGTCCAGAGGATCTTGAGGTAATCCTGGGTGCGTTCGGGCAGCTCGCTGATGTGCATACCCCCATCGTAGTTCAGCCTATTGCTTCCAACGGTTTCAGCACTTATGCTCTTTCAAGTTCAATCCATTGAACATCGACATTCACTTTTAATAAGAGAGGTTTCCCGTGAAGAAACTTATTGCGCTTCCCCTCGCTTCCCTCGTGGTCGCAAGCACGCTGAGCGCCTGCACCAGCAGCGACTCCACCGAAGCCCAGAACGATAACCTGACGATCTTCGCCACGACCGGTTACTTGGCTGATGCGGCCGCCAATATCGCCCCGGACGCCGACATCACCACCATGGTCGGCCCCGGCGGCGATCCACACACCTACCAGCCCACCACGCGCGATATTGAAAAGATGCAGGATGCCGACCTCGTCCTCTGGAATGGCCTTCACCTCGAGGCGCAAATGGTGGACCAGCTCTCCTCCCTCGGTGAAAAGCAGCTAGCTGTCGGCGAACAGCTCGATACTGCTGACCTTCTGCCGTGGCCCGAGCAAGGTGACAAGGGCGAAAAGCTCTACGACCCGCACATCTGGAATAGCCCCGAGCTGTGGAGCCAGGTCGTCGATCATATCGGCACCAAACTCGGCGAAATCGACTCTGACAATGCCGAAGACTATGCCGCGGCCGCCGATGCTTATGAAGACAAGATTGCAGCCGCGCACGACAAGGCCGCTAAGGAACTCGAAAGCGCCTCCCCGCGCGTTCTTATCACCGGCCATGACGCCTTCAACTACTTCGGCAAGACCTTCGACTTTGAAGTCCAAGCCACCGACTTCGTGACCACCGAAGCCACCAAGTCCGCCACTGAGATCTCCGAGCTCGCGGATACGATCGCGGAGAAGAAGGTCCCCGTTATCTTCCAAGATAACCAGGCGAACCCACAGGCCATCACTTCTCTCAAGGAAGCCGTAGAAACCCGCAACTGGACCGTCACCATCTCGGATGAAGAGCTCTTTGCCGATACCCTCGGCCCGGAAGCCCCAACCGATACCTACCTCGGAGCCTTCGAACATAACGCTAGCGCCGTGGCGAAAGCACTAAGCTAATGCTCAGCGTAGGAAACCTCACCGCCGGCTATCCCCGCACGCCGGTGCTTCACGACGCCTCCTTCACCCTCACCCCCGCGACTATCACCGGGCTGGTGGGTGCGAACGGGTCGGGAAAGTCTACTCTGGTCCGCACGCTGGTAGGGCTCCTTCCGCCTCTAGCCTGCGGGTCGATGACCTTCGATGGCGTCGATCTGGCACATTTTCGGCAGCGGCTCGGATATATGCCACAACATGCGGATATCGACTGGAATTACCCTGCCACCGCCTTCGACATCGCCCTGATGGGCCGCACCGCCGGGCTGCGCTGGTGGCAGTGGCCCAGCCGCGCTGACAAAGACGCCGCCCACGCAGCACTTGCGCGCACCGGAATGCAGGCACACGCGCAGCTGCCGATTTCCGCCCTGTCTGGTGGTCAGCGCCAGCGCGTGTTGTTGGCGCGCACGCTCGTTAGCGAGCCGGAATTCATCATCCTCGACGAGCCCTTCGCTGGTGTCGATGCCGCGAGTCAGCGCGCCATCATGGATGTACTCAAGGAACTGCGCGAGAACGGCGTGACCATCCTGCTGGTGCATCACAACCTGGCGGAGGTCGCCGACTTTTGCGATGAGGTCCTCATGGTCGGCCACGGCCGGCTCATTGCTGCTGGCCCCACCGAGCAGGTACTTACCGAGTCCGCCATTGCCGACATGTTTTCCCTGCCATCATGAACCCACTCGAGCTTCTTCAGAACTACACCTATACCCAGGCACTCCTGGGCACCGTGCTCATCGGTGGCTGCGCTGGCGCGCTAGGCCCACTGGTATATGTTCGCCGCACCAGCCTGCTGGCCGATGCCATCTCGCATTCTTCCCTGCCTGGACTGCTCACCGCCTTCCTCGTGGCCACCGCCATTGGCTGGGACGGGCGAAATGTCTGGCTTCTTTCTTGCGGCGCCCTGCTCACCGGAACCCTCGCGGTGGGGTGCATTCACCTCATCCCGCGGTTAACTCCCCTGGGGCAAACCACTGCGATGGCGGCCACGCTAACCACATTTTTCTCGGTGGGCATGCTGCTCATGCAGTATATTTCCCGCCGACCATTGCCTGGCAAGGCCGGAATCCAGGATTATTTGCTGGGAAATGCCTCCACGCTCACTCGCGCGGATGTACGGTCCACACTCATCATCGGTGGCTGCGTGCTGCTTTTTCTTTTCCTCATTCACACCCGGCAGGCCGCAGTCACTTTTGATTCAAGTTTTGCCCAGGTAGCCGGCATCCGCACCTCGTTCCTCAACGCGGCTAGTTTCTTCGCCCTCACCGCCATCACGGTGCTCGGCGTCAAAGTCGTCGGCGTAGTGCTCATGGTCGCCGTGGTCATCAGCCCTGCCGCCGCTGCCCGCCCCTGGACCACGCGCTTGCTACCTTTCATCGCGCTCTCCGGGTTCTTCGGCGCGGCCACCGCTGCTCTCGGCTGCTATGTCTCCATTGCGCACGGCCCGCTGCCCACCGGTCCGGTCATCGTCCTGGCTCAGGCGGCGCTCGTCACTATCAGCCTCACCAGTAGAAAGCTAGCCTCATGACCCTCGCCGCGACCGCTTGTCTCCTTGCCGTTCTGACGGCCTTGGCCTGTGCTATCCCCGGCACCTTTGTTGTCCTCAAAGGCCAGGCCATGCTTATCGACGGCATCGGCCATGCCGTCCTTCCCGGAATTGCCGTCGGCTACCTCTTTACCGCAGATCTAGATTCACCCATCTTGCTCGTTACCGCGGCCGCTGGCGCCTTGGTGGTGGCGTTGGGAACTGACGCACTACAGCGCAGCCCGCTGGTGACTGCTGATTCCGCCCTCGGATTGGTCTTTCCCGCCCTGTTTGCCGCCGGAGTCATCCTGATTTCTACGCACATGAGCCACGTGCACCTTGATGTCCACGCCGTTCTCGTCGGTGATCTCAACCTCGCGGCCTTCTCCAATCCCAACTATTGCTACATCATGGCCGCAGTGCTGGGTATCAATGCTCTCTTCCTCGCCCTTACACTGCCGCGTTTATCCGCCACGACTTTTGACGCCGATTTTTGTGCCGCACGCGGGGTGCCCACGCGCGTTCTTCACATCATATTTATGACCGTGGTTGCCTGCACCGCCACCGCCGCCTTTCACGCTGCCGGTGCCATGCTGGTCATCGCTCTCATGGTATTCCCGACGATGACCGCGCGGCTGCTTACTCAGCGCGTGCCCACGCTGGTGTTGACCGCCTGTGGCGTTGCCGCTATCAGCGCGGTCGTGGGATTTTGGGTTGCCTATGTCCTTGACGCGGCTACCTCTGCCGCAATGACAGTCACCAATGCCGTTATTTTCGTTGCAGTGCTCATCATCTACCGCTTTCGCCAACGCACCAGCTCATTGCCGCAGCACACCACACCAGTGGCACAATAGTGAGCATGTCTGCCTATTCCGCCACTCCTGCCGATTGGCTCCAGGGTGCTCGCCCGCACACCTGGGCCAATGCTTTTGCTCCTGTTATCGCTGGTACCGGTGCCGCCGCCGCGGCCCACGGTCTGCACTGGGGACGCGCATTGCTGGCACTCATCGTGGCCTGGGCTCTTATCATCGGCGTGAACTACGCCAACGACTACTCCGATGGCATCCGCGGCACCGATGATGACCGCACCGGCCCCCAGCGGCTTACCGGCGGCGGGCTGGCCAAACCGCAACACGTCAAGTTCGCCGCCTTCGCCTCCTTCGGCGTGGCGGCTATCGCGGGCATCTCACTCTCCCTAGCTGCCAACGCCGCCTCGTTCATCCTCGTCGGCGCCGTGTGTATCGCCGGTGCCTGGTTCTACACCGGTGGCAAGAACCCCTACGGCTACCGCGGGTTCGGGGAAATCGCCGTTTTCGTGTTCTTCGGACTCGTCGCGGTCCTAGGTACCGAGTACACACAGGCCGGCCGCATCACGTGGACAGGCCTTGCCTTAGCCGTGGGTATCGGCGGTATGAGTGCGGCGGTAAACCTGGCCAATAACATCCGGGACATCCCCTCCGATAAGGCCACCGGCAAGATCACTTTGGCGGTGCGCCTGGGTGATAAAAAGTCCCGCACGCTATTCATGACCCTCTTGCTGCTGCCGGTACTACTCACCATCGGCCTAGCCTTCGATTCCTGGGCCGCGCTCGCTTCGCTGCTCTACTTCCCTCTCGCGCTGGGTGCTATCCGCACCGTCAACCGCGGCGCACGCGGCCCGAAACTCATCCCAGTACTTGGCATGGCCGGCCGCGCGATGCTGGTGTGGGCGGTTATCAACGCTGTAGCGCTGGCTCTGGTTTAACCACCGATTTAGCGGCCAGCCAGCTCCTCTTGGACCCACTTCTTGTGGGCCTTGCGCTGCGCGGAGTACTCCGCCAGCGTCTGAGTGGCTTCCATGCGCCACGTGGAGAAGATCAGCATGGACAGCGGCAGCGCCACAAACAACGCCAACAGGGCGGAGACCAGCAGCGGAAAGGTCCCGAGAACCGCCATGGCCAGCAGCTGAATCACCGCGGTGAGCACAATGAACAGCACCACGCGGGCAGCCCCGTACTTCCACAAAGCGACGCGGGAGCGGCGCTTGAGCGCCGGGTCCGGCTGGGGCGGTTCGGAGTTCTGGGAGGCGTTGGTGGTGTTTTCTGTCTGACTCATAATTCTCACTTTTGCTTTGCGGGCATTCCGTAGAATACAACGCATGGGTCGATTGATACTACTACTCTTGTTTGTCCTCGCGGCGGTCCTCGTATGGAAGGCCTTTGGTCCGTCGAGTTGGAATAAGAAGGTGCAGCAGACACAGCAGCCGCAGCGCCCCGCAATCAAGGGCCCAGACGATGACGAAGAGTTCCTGTGGAACCTAGAGAAGCAGCGCTTCAAAGAGCGCCGCGCCAGGGAGCGGGAGGCAGAGCGCCAAGAAGAAGAGCGCCGCCGTCGCTCACAGGGTTCACAAGGTTCCCAGAAACCCAAGGCCCCCGAGGACAAAGACAATAAAGCCGACGAAGCCTAAGCCTTCGGCTCGAAGGTCATCTCAAGGCCGAGGGCCTCAGCCACCGCAATCACCTTTTCCCAGCGCACGCCAGAGCCGCCGTGCTCGATGGTGTGCAGCGTGGAGCGCGAAATCCCGGCCTTCTCAGCCAGCTCCTGCTGCAAGATACCGAGTTCTCGGCGGCGCTGCGCAAAGCCCTCACCGAGAGCGATGAGCTGCGGGTTATCGCCCGCCGGCTTGCCCTGTTTGTGCCGCGGCTTAGGGGTATCCGCCATTTAGTTCAGCCCCGCATAGGAGTGCAGGCCGGAGACAACCATGTTGATGAAGAACAGGTTGAAGATCATGAGCAGCATCGCCGCGATGTTGATATACGGCGCGGCCTTGCGGAAGGCCGGCGTCGCGCGGGCGTGCAGGTAGGCGGCGTAGAGGATCCAGGTGGCGAAGGATACGGTCTCCTTCGGGTCCCAGCCCCAGTAGCGTCCCCATGTGGACTCGGCCCAAATAGCGCCCAGTACAATACCCAGGCCCAGAGTCGGCAGCGTCACCACGCCCAAGCGGTAGGCCAAGCGGTCCAACTTCTTAGCAGAAGGAAGCGGGCGGGCAAGCGCACCAAAGAAACCGGACTCACTGCCCTTCGGCTGGAACTCACGCAGCACGCTGAGCAAAGAAGCGATACCGGAGACCACGCCGATGGACGCACCCAACGAGACCACAGTGACGTGGATGGGCAGCCAGTGAGACTGGAGTGCCGGAACCACCGGAGCGGATTCCGCATAGAGCTTGGTGGAGCCGTAGAACATCAGCGCCAGAATCGGCGTGAGCAGCCACGGCCACAGAGTGCGCCATTCCTTGCGCTGCATGGCGATGGTCGCCACCACCATGGCGCCGGCGGTCACCATGAGCACGTACTCGTAGAGGTTGCCAAACGGGAAACGCCCCGTGGCCAGGCCGCGCAGCACAATGGCCGCCAAGTGTAAGGCGATACCCAACCACAGGAGCATCTGCGTCATGCCGCCGAGCTTGTCGGCGTTCTCCCGCTTCTTCGACAGATCCGCGTCTAGGTCAGCATCGGGGCCAGTGCTGGCTGTCGGGGGGACGTCGCCAAGCGCGGCACTGTCTGCCGAGGCCCCCACGCTAGCGAGTTCGCGCTGCTGCGCCACAGCAGTCGTGCGGGAGCGCATCGCCTCGATGATGCTGTGCATCCGGCCGTAGTAGACCAGGGACAACACCAAGGCGAGAGCATAAACGACGAACGCGGTTTGCACCGCGATGTCGGAAAAGTTGGACAGATTTTGATCAACCTGCATGAGTGGGAAACCTTGCCTTCACAATCGTGCCTACACCGTGCTTCACGCACGAGGCTGCATGAGCGGAGAGATTTATGGTGCTCATCAGAGTACCCCCCTTCAGCGGGAGTATCCAACTTTTGACGGATAGCTTTCTCACCTTTAGTCGGCGGAGTAGAGTTCGTCCTCCTCCACCTCATCGGGATCCGGCAGTTCCAGGAGCTCGCGGTGCAGCTTGTGGAATTCCTCAGACCAGCCCGCGCGGTCGGTGCGGGCAAGACCGCCCATCTCAATATCGGTGCCACCATTGGCCCCCGGCCGGATGCGCACCCACACGCGGCGGCGCTTGATCACCAGCGAGCCAACCAGGGATACCAGCATGACCAGCGCGGACACGAGAACCCAGCTCTGGAAGGGGTCATAGGAAACCTGGTAGTTCGCAAACTCGGAGGCACCGTCGAAGGTGATCTTCGTGCCGTCGTCCAGCGTGACCGATTCACCCTGGTTCAGGTTGACGCGGTCGATCTTCTGCAGCTGGCCCGTGTGGACCAGGTTGGAATCGAGGGAGAAGAGGGACTGCGGGGTACCCGTGTCCAGGCCGGCATCGCCGCGGTAGATATCGATAGCCACGGCCGGATCCAGCATCGCCGGGTAGGAAGACTGCAACAGCTTGCCGCTCTCGCCGGACCACTCGGCGGTCGGGGCAAACAGGCCCTGGATGGCGATCTGGTTCTGGCGGCGCTCAAACAGGTCCGGGTACATGCCCGCCGGCGGGTCGAAGCGCATCACTCCCGACGAGAGGAAGAACGTGGTGTCAGTGGGCTGAAATTGGATGGTCTGCGTGCGCTTCTCACCGTTAGGCCACTCCACCGTCATGGTCGGCGCAAAACCGTGGCCCTGCAGGTAAACGCGGTTTTTGTCAATGCGCAGCGGGTGATTGACCTGCAGCTGGTAGTCCTCCCAGGTCTCCGGGTCCGTGAAGATGTCGTCGCCGGCGGCATAGGACACGTTCGAGGTGAACATCTCCGCCTGGCCATTGGGCAGGTAGTCCGCGGTGAAGTCGTGGGCCAAGAAGCAGAAGGGGTGCAGGCCGGTGCCGTCGAATAGCGGGCCGGCGCGGAAGGAGTCATAGACGGAGGTGGAGGTGTTGCAGAACTCCGTGGATTGCGCCTGCTCTTGGGTCTGCCCCTGGGAGTTCTTCTCCGTGACCACGATGACCTGTCCCTCGTAGTGCACCAGGCGCCCGGCTGCCATGGTGAGCAAGATTGCCACCAACGCGATGTGGAAGATGAGGTTGCACAGCTCGCGGGCATAGCCGCGCTCCGCGGAGAAGGATTGCGCACCCGCGCGGTCCTTCTCGGGCGAGACCTCGGAGACCCGCCACTTCTTCAGCATGGTTGTGGTGGCCGCTGCGATCTCCTCCGGGGACTTTTCCGAATGCCCGGTGGCGTTGAGCGGCATCTTTTCCAGATACTTCGGCGCGCGCGTCGGCGGTGTGCGGTAGGCCTTGTAGTGATCCCAGGAGCGCGGGATGATGCAGCCCACCAGAGAAATCATGAGCAGGACGTAGATGGCCTGGAACCAGACGGAGGAGAAGACGTCGAAAAGCTGCAGCTTGTCGTAGATCTCCGCCACCTTGCCGTTGGTCTCAATGAAGTCGTTGACGTTAGATTCATTGAGCGAGCGCTGCGGCAGGAGCGATCCGGGAATGGCGGCGATGGCCAGCAAGAAGAGCAGCGCCAGCGCGGTGCGCATGCTGGTCAGCCAGTGCCAGGCCTTGCGGATATATCTCACGAAAAATCTCCTTTACAGCAGCGTCGCGCCATAGGACACGGTCCACTGGCGGATGGCGTTGATGAAATCTCCCCACAGCCCGGTCAGCAGCGCCAGGCCGACGAGGATCATGGCGATGCCCCCGAGAATCTGGATGGTCCGGGAGTGCTCCCGCATCCAGGTCACGGTGCGCATGGCCTTAGCGGAGCCCAGTGCCACGAGCAAGAAGGGCAGGCCCAGGCCCAGGCAGTAGCCAATAATGAGGATGGTGCCGCGCAGCGCGGTGGTTCCCTCGGTGCCGGCGGAGACAGACAGGATGGCAGCCAGCGTGGGGCCCAAGCACGGGGTCCAGCCCAGGGCGAAAACCCCGCCGAGCAGCGGCGCGCCCAGCCACGTGGTCCAGCGCCGCGGCGCCATGCGCGTGTCCTTCTGTAGTACCGGCACCACGCCCATGAACACCACACCCATGAGGATGGTGATGACACCGCCGGCGCGCATGAGGGTATCCGCGTTGAGCGTCAGCGCCGAAATGGCGCCGAAGACTGACACGGTGGCTAGGACGAAAACGACGGTAAAGCCCAGCACGAAGAGTGCTGCGGCACCGACGACGGCCCAACGCCGGCGCTTGCCGACGCCCACCCCCAACTCCTCGTCATAGCTCACCTCACCGCCGACCACGGAGGCGAGGTAAGAGATATAGCCAGGAACCAGTGGAACCACACAGGGTGAGGCGAAGGAGACCAATCCGGCCACGGCCGCGGCGAGCACTCCGATCAGGAGCGGGCCGGACACGGCGGCATCGGCGAAGCTTTGCCCCATACCGTCAGCGGCAAGGATCACTGTTCTTTCTCCAGTTCGTCGACGACCTCGAGGACATCCTTTTCCGTGATCTCGGTCAGGAAGACCGCGGCGGGGCGGTGCTGCTTATCCAGAACAATGGTGGTGGGCACCACGGAGGTGGGCACGCCGCCGAGGGCCGCAGCCGTCTTGAAGGGCGGGTCGTAGATGGAGGGGTACTCTAGGCCGTTATCGGCCATAAAGTCCCGGGAGATCTCCGGGTTGAAGTCCTTGACGTTAATACCCAGTACGGTGCCGACCTTGCGCTTTTGCAGCTCCGCGTGGATGGCCTGGAGGTCATCCGATTCGGAGCGGCACGGCGCGCACCACTGACCCCAGGAGTTGAGGACGACGATCTGGTCTTTGAAATCCGAAAGCTTGATCGTCGTGGACTCATCCCGCAGGTCCTCACCGGAGAAATCCTTGAGCGGCTTGCGGTCTTCCTCCGCATAGCGGATGGTGGTCTGCCCGCCGGGCGAGATGAACTCGAAGGTGCCGCCGGAAGCCACGGCGTTCTGCGCGTTTTCCTCGCTTTGCGCACAGCCTGCCAAGGCAAACACAGCAAGGACACCGGCCGCGGCGGCGCGGATAGTTCTGCGTCCCATTAGATGTCCTGCGCCGGTTCGGAGTAGAAGATATCGATGATCTCGCGGTCGCGGTAGACCAGCGAGGTCACCGAGGCCAAGTCGCATTCGCGGTCCCACGGCGCGTGGGCCAGGCGCTTGCCCAGCACGGTGCGCTGCACCATGACGATGGGCAGCTGGTGGGACACCACGATGGCCTCGTGTCCCTCAGCCTTAGCGCGGGCGCGCTCAGCGGCATCCATCATGCGCGCGGCGATCTCCTCGAAAGGCTCGCCCCACGAGGGCTTGAGTGGGTTGACCATGAGCGGCCAGCGCTGCGGGTTCCACAGCTGCGAGTTCCAGCCCTTGGTGCGCAGGCCTTCGAACCGGTTGCCGGACTCGATGACGCCCTTATCGACGTCCACCTCCAAGCCCGTCACCTTCGCAATCGGCATCGCGGTTTCCTGCGCACGCTGCAGCGGCGAGGCCGCCAGGTAGGTCACGTCATGGCCTTCGAAGGCTTTCGCCGTGCGTGCGGCCATGGAATGCCCACGGGAGGACAAGTGATAGCCCGGGATGCGCCCATAGAGGATCTTATCCGGGTTATAAACCTCTCCGTGGCGGACGAAGTGGACGATGGTGGTGGACATATGCCTGTGTCTATCCCCTCAACATGGTTGGTTTAGTGCGGGCGCTGCGCGCTGGCAGCGGCCTGGGCGGCAGGCTTGAGAGCTGCCTCGATTACCTCAAAATCTTTGTCCGTGAGCGCGTCAGACACAAACCAGGTCTCGAAGGCTGACGGCGGGACGTACACGCCGCCCTCCAGCAGTGCGTGGAAGAAGGGGGCGAAACGCCAGGTATCGGCGGCCTGCATATCGGCAAAGTTGCGACCCTGGCCCTCGGCGAAGCGGATGGAGAACATCGTCTCTGCGCGCTGGATGTGGTGTGCCACGCCGGCGGCATCAAGCGCCGCCGTTATCAGGCCGGTCAGGCGGTCCGCGTTGGCCTGCAGGCGCGGGTACAGCTCTTCGTTTGCGAGCTCCAGTGATGCTAGACCGGAGGCCATCGCTACCGGGTTACCGGACAGCGTGCCCGCCTGGTAGACGGGGCCCGACGGTGCCAGCGAAGCCATCACGTCGGCGCGACCACCGAAGGCAGCGGCCGGCAGGCCACCGGAGACCACCTTGCCGAAGGTCACCAGGTCACCCGCTACCCCATCGACGCCGAACCAGCCCTTGTAGGAGGTACGGAAGCCGGTCATGACTTCATCGAGGATGAGAAGGGCGCCGTCGGCATGCGCGATCTCCTTGAGCGCGGCATTGAAGCCCTCCTCCGGGGCCACGGTGCCCATGTTGCCGGCGGCAGCTTCCGCGATGATGCAGGCGATCTCTCCCGGGTGCGCGGCAAAGGCCTCGCGGACAGCATCTAGATCGTTGTACGGGACGACGATGGTATCTGCGGCCGAAGCGCCGGTCACGCCCGGGGAATCCGGGAGCGCGAAGGTGGCCACGCCGGAGCCAGCCGATGCCAACAGCGCGTCCACGTGGCCGTGGTAGCAGCCTTCAAACTTCAGGACCTTGGCACGACCGGTGAAACCGCGGGCCAGACGCACGGCGGACATGGTGGCCTCGGTACCGGAGTTGACCAGGCGCACCTGCTCCACAGCGGTGCGCTTGACGATGTGCTCCGCCAACAGCGTCTCGCCCTCGGTCGGGGTACCGAAGGAGAGGCCGTCGGCAGCCGCCTTCTGCACTGCCTCCACGATGGCCGGGTGGGCATTGCCGTGGATCATCGGGCCATAGGAGCTGACCAGGTCGACGTACTCGTTGCCGTCGATATCCCACAGGCGGGAGCCCTCACCGCGAGCGATAACGCGGGCTTGGCCGCCCACGGATCCGAAGGCGCGGACCGGGGAATTCACACCGCCCGGGGTGACCTTGGTGGCGCGCTCGAACCACTCGGCGGACTGGGACGTATTCTGCTGGTTTAGCTGGCTGGAGTTAGGCATAGCCCACATTGTATCGGTTTTAGCCCTATACAAAAGTTGGAGTCCCCTCGTGTCTTGCAGCCTCCTCTCCACCACCTCGCGAGCACCCTGAGCGCGCTCGCGCT
Source organism: Corynebacterium sp. HMSC074A09 (assembly GCF_001811545.1). Taxonomy (NCBI): domain Bacteria; kingdom Bacillati; phylum Actinomycetota; class Actinomycetes; order Mycobacteriales; family Corynebacteriaceae; genus Corynebacterium; species Corynebacterium sp. HMSC074A09. The sequence continues at coordinate 51,364 of NZ_KV805175.1, forward strand.
GCGCACCCGCCATGGGAACGCTATGCTGGCAGCACACTGTTGATTCTGCCTTTCTTTAATTAAGCGCTGGGGTGCGCTGTGGGAGGCACTACTTAAGGGGGATTCCCATGGCATCGCGCCGTATTCTTGTCATTTTTGCTTGCCTTCCGCTTTCTGCCTGCGCTGCCACGCAGGCAGAACCTGCTCCGCGAGCCGAGCCCAACCCCACCACCTCGGCCCAGCTGCCTTCCTGGAAGCCTGATGCGGTACCCCAGCCGGTCAACCGCTTGGGTGACACCACCTCCATCGCGCCAGCTCCGGCTGAACCGGAACCTACGGCCGAAGCACCAGCTCCCGCACCCGTAGTAGCCGAAACACCCACGCCACGCGTCGAAGTAGAAACCGTCACCGTCCGCGCGCCAGCGCCCGCACCAGCACCGGCGCCACGCCCGGCCCCACCGCAGCGGCCCAAACCCAAGCTAGAACTGCCCGAGCCTCCGCAGATTCCCCTCCCGCCGGAAGTCCAGGAGGGTCTCGATCAGCTACCCAAACTGCCGCCTTTGCCGAAGGCGGAGGAGATCTACATCGATGTGCCCTTCTAAAAGTCAGATGCCACATACGTTTCGATCAAATAGTGGCAGAAAATCACCCATTTTCGGGACCTTAATTGATCGAAACGTCACCAGACCTCATAGCCTCGCACCATCTAAGGGTAGACCCTGATCTACCTCCTATATTCCCCCCACTGCGCATGACAAGACACATGCCCGAGAGTTAATCTGAACCCGATTTCAATGACGGCGTTAACCTGACAGTAAGGGATTCATGAATAAGAAAGCTCTCGGCATCACTGCTGGCGCTATCGCTGCGGTTCTCCTCGCAGGCGGCGGTGGAATGTACGCACTAACCAGTGGGTCTTCCGATATTCAGCTCACCGCAACCGATGTCACGAAAACCACCAAAGAAGACCTGATCAGTTCCGTCTCCGCCTCCGGAACGGTTTCTGCCGAGCGCGAACTCTCACTGACCACCTCGCTGACCGGCCCCATCCAGTCCTTGGACGCGAAGGTGGGCGACCGCGTCGAAGCCCAACAGTTGCTCGGCCGCATGGACACCACCGAAACCGAGCGCGAGCTCGAGGCCCAGCGCACCTCCCAGGAGGCCAGCAAGCTCGAGGCCGTCCACCAAATCGAGGATGCCCAGCTCCAGCTGCGTCAGCTTCAGGATTCCCTCGACCAAGGCCTCAACCCCGAGGTCAATAGCGCCCAGTCCGCCGTGAACTCGGCGCAGACCGAGTACGCCGAGGCACAGCGCAAGCTCGACGATGCCCTCGCCGCCAAGGGCGACCGCCCCGAAATTGCCGAAGCCCGCGCCGCCGTCGAACAAGCACGCTCCGGGGTGCGCGATGCTGAGTCCAAGTCTTTCCAGTCCGCACTGGCCTCCCTCGGCACCGCCACCGAGGATCCTTCCGGAATCAACACCGCCAGCGCTTTCTTGAGATACCTCGATTCCGATGAGGCCGTGCAGGACTCCGAGCGCCAGCTCAAGCAGTCCGAGGAATCCTATGGTCGCGTCCTCCGCGGCATCGACCGCGAGCTAGGCGAACAACAGCGCGCCACCGCCGCCTCCTACCAAGCGGTTGCCGATGCCGAACGCGCGCTGCAAGCCAGCAACCTCGCCATCGAACAGCAGATTTCCTCCCAGTCCCAGGCGGTGAACCACGCGGTGGAATCGGCGGCGTCGGCAAGCGCGAACAACGCCAAGGAAAATGGGCCACTGGAGTACCGGCTCTCCCAGGCCGACCTGCGCTCCCCGCTGGCGGGAGTCATTACCGCCGTCAATGGCGAAGCCGGCATGCCCGCCGAAGGCCCCATCCTCACCGTGGCGGATGACTCCTCCCTGTTGGTGAAATCCACGGTCAAGGAGGGCGATATCGCCCGCATCAAGGTCGGCGATGAAGTTTCGTTCACCTCGCCGTCGAGCCCCGGCAAGGAATACAAAGGCAAGGTCACCTTCATCTCCCCCACCGCTGAGCAGCCCGATGTCGAGGCTGGCGCAGGCGGCGGCTCCGGCAAACCAACTGGCTCCTCCAAGCCCGAATTCCCAGTGCACATCCGTGTCGATGGCAACCGCGAGGGGCTGCGCCTCGGTTCCACCACGAAAGTGAAGATCATTACGAAGAAGGATAAGAACGTCATCACCGTGCCGCTCTCCGCCATCTATGAAGAAAGCGGCAAGAAGAACGTCCTCGTCGTCGACAACGGCACGATCCAGGCGCGCGAGGTCAAGGTCGCCAGCGAATCTGATTTCTCCGCCGCCATCTCCTCCGGTCTCAAGGAGGGCGAGACCGTCATCAGCCAGGCGGATACGCACAAGGACATGGTCGGCATGTCCGCCTCCGTCGATGGCTCCAATGCTGCGGAAGAGAACGCATGAGCCGCCTCATTGAGATGCGGGGAATCGTCAAACGCTTCAACGAGGGCCTCGACAGCGAGCTGACCGTCATCCCGGGCCTCGACTTCAGCGTGGAGGAGGGCGAGTTCGTGGCCGTCGTTGGCCAGTCCGGATCCGGCAAATCCACGCTGATGAACATCATCGGCTTGCTCGACCGTCCCACCTCCGGCGAATACCAGCTGGCAGGCGTGGATGCGCTGGCGCTTGGCGACGACAAACTAGCCTCCTTCCGCGGCCAAAAAATTGGTTTCATCTTCCAGAACTTCAACCTGATCGGCCGCATGTCCGCGCTGAAGAACGTGGAGATGCCCATGGTCTATGCGGGCGTTTCGGCCCACGAGCGCACCCAGCGCGCGGAAGAGCTTCTGGAGATGGTCGGTATGAGCGACCGCATGAACCACCTGCCCAATGAGCTCTCCGGTGGTCAGAAGCAGCGCGTGGCGGTGGCCCGCGCCTTGGCCAACCAGCCGGAGATTCTCCTAGCGGACGAGCCCACCGGCGCGCTGGATTCGCAGACCGGCCGCATGGTCATGGACCTCTTCCACGAACTGCACCGCACGCATGGAAAGACCATCTTGTTTATTACCCACAACCCGGAATTGGCTGATGAGTGCAGCCGCACCGTCACGATGAAGGACGGTGTGCTGTCATGAATTTCGCTGAATCCACCAAGATGGCGCTGACCAGCCTGCGCACCAACAAGATGCGCTCGGCGCTAACGCTCTTGGGCGTCATCATCGGCATCGCCGCGGTCATCGCCATCGTCACGCTGGGCAGCTCCTTGCAGTCCTCCGTGCAGAAGGACTTGGACAAGGTCGGCGCGAACAACTTCACCGTCCAGGTCAAGGAGCGCCCTGAGGAGGGCGAAGAGGAAGAAGCCGATGATCCCTTCATGGGCGGCGGCTTTGTCGAGGACGAGTCCTCCATGCTCACCCCGGACATGCTAGACCGCGCCAAGGAGGTCATGGGGGATCAGATCGCCGGCATCAATATCGGCGAGTACAACTCTTATTCCGGCGCGTTCGTCGCCGAAGGCGCCGAACAAGAGGAGACCGCCAACCTCCTCGTCCGCCCCACCAACCCGGACTATGTCTCAGGCTCGTCCTATTCCATCGTGGCCGGGCGCTTCCTCAGCGAGGATGATATCGACTCCAGCCGGGCAGTAACGATGCTGGATAAGGAAACAGCCACCAAGCTTTTCGGCGCTCCTGAAGACGCCATTGGCCAATACGTGAGCTTTGAAAGCCAGGAGGCCACTCCGATTGAGCTCGCCGTCATCGGTGTCTTTGAAGAGCCCCAAACCGGACCTCTGGTGGGCGGTGGCCCCAGCCAAACCGCCTTCGTTCCTTACCCGCTGGAGGCCGAGTTCTCCGATTCCCCCGGTGCCGGCACCGCGTTCAGCGAGGTCACCGTTCGCGGCAACCCGGACTTGGACAAGGCCGCGGTGGCCAGCAACTTGCAGCGCGTCTTCGATAGCTACTACAAAGACAACCCTGACTACATGGTGAAGGTGTCTGACTTCAGCGATGACCTCGCGTCCTTGAACCAGATCTTCACCACGATGAGCTTGGTTCTCGCGGCCATCGGCGGCATCTCGCTGCTCGTCGGCGGCATCGGCGTGATGAACATTATGCTTATCACCGTTACCGAGCGCACCCGCGAGATTGGCATCCGTAAGGCGCTTGGCGCACGCCGCCGTGATATCCGCATCCAGTTCATCACGGAGGCCATCGTGGTCTGCCTCATCGGCGGTCTCATCGGCATCGCCATCGGCACCGCCGCCGGCATGGCGGGCGCGGCCGCCATCGGCTCACTCGTGGCACCGCCGCTGTGGGCGGTCATCCTCTCGCTGCTCTTCTCGCTGGCTATTGGCCTTTTCTTTGGTTACTACCCCGCGGGCAAGGCCGCGAAGCTGGATCCGATTGAGGCGCTGCGCTACGAATGATCCCACTCACCCTCCCGACTTATCAGGTATTCTGAAGCCCAAAAGTTCGGGGGGGACTTCGTATTCGATACGCGGTGCGTGTTTGAGATCTTCGCGCATCAAGCCCCCCTCCTGCCGGTACTCTCAGCTATCAAGGGGCACTCATGAAACTATTGCAGCGAGAACTAGGTCCTTCTGAAGCAGCGACCATTCTTAGCGTATTACCCTTGTCGCGCCGAAATACCTACCTAAACTGGGCTCCAAAGACCAAAACCTAGAGCGACAAATAGCGGCATTGAAAAAGAAAAAGTCTTTCGCTGCTTCACCGACACTGCTAGTGACTCCTCCACGCACCGCCCCGGCCTCGACGGGACACTCAACTACCTGCGCCCTGGTGACCAACTCACCATCACAAGCATGGACAGACTGGCACGCTCCCTTATCGACCTCCACCGCCTAGTCGATGACCTCACCGCACGTGAGGTGTCCGTGAAGTTTCTCAAAGAGGGTCAAACCGGCCCTTCCGGTTTGACGACCGCGTCAAAGTCAATCGGGACGA
>NZ_KV805175.1:56379-100026 GCF_001811545.1 Corynebacterium sp. HMSC074A09
AACGAATATCTCGTCCAGCTCGTCATTCGTCAACGCCGCGACCTGCTGGGCAGTGGTCAGGCCAAGGCTTCGCAGCGCTTGGTTCGCCCGGGAAATCGCGCGGTGCGAGCACCCGAGCTGGTCTTCAATCTGGCGGTAAGAACGCTTCCTAATCAGCAGCGTCATCACCGCACGGTAATCCGTCATCAGCGGACTCCTTCCAGTACGCGCCGCACCCGAGTGGTGCGACTACCGGAAGTATCACCCCGAGCGCCCTGAGCTGCTACCAGAAACCCACTGAAGCGCTACCAGATAGTCACGACACTGCTACCAAATAGCCGGTCGCAACAGGGGTCACCATAAATATGGAAGATCATGCATAGCCACTAAAGTCACCACCTTTTTTGGTGGTTATGAATTGTAAGGAGGGCATATTAGCCGGTGGTTCAGGCGGAGCAAAGTGTTATTTGCTTAAGTGGATCCTTTTTTGGAGATCCCGAAAGGCCGCAGTTGCGGCATTTTTTCCACATAGTCCGTGAACTCCAGCCCCTGGTGGAGAGGAATGTGAACAGATATAGACACCTTGTACACCAATCCAATATGGATTCGTGGTCATCCTAGGGCGAAATACCAGCTGTAGTCCGTCGTTTTCTCCACCAATAATGTCCCCATTGTGGAAGTTCCTATTGGACGATTCCATTTGCTGCGGGTTAATACTTTTACTCATAACAATTTGATCACGGAACCCTGGAGCAAATCTTTCTATTTGTTCAGTGACTAGCCCTGTAGCGTCTCCTGAGTATCCTTTAGGCACATGCGCATATGCGTAAATTGGATTTAGATTTCCATTGCTGCGTGCAGGATCTGCCATATATTGCTGTCCGACAAGGACGAACGGTCGTGAAGGCATCTTTCCTTTAGCTCTTAAAGATTCGGAAAGTAGTGTTTCTTTGGCATTGCCACCAAGGTGGACAGTGCCTGCACGTCTACAATGTGAATTTTTCCAAGGGATGTCTCCGCTGATTGCATAGTCAACTTTGAAAGCGGAAGATCCAGATCTAAAATTTGAGTATTGCTTTTTAATTCTTGATGGCATCTCATCTCCATATAAGGAGAGGATCTGTTGGGGAGAAAGATCTAGAAGAACAAGATCTGCGGTTGGAATATCCCTTTTCGAAATAACGGGACTGTTAGTGTGGATCGTTACGTTCTTTTGGGTGAGAGCTTTTTCTAGAGCCGCTACAATTGCGCCAGATCCTCCTTTTGCTACCGGCCAACCCCACTGGTGGGCTGCAGCAGCGAGCATTATTCCGAGCGATGCAGTTAGCGGTCGGTCGAGAGAGGTAAAAGCGTGGGCTGCGATTCCCCCAAACAATGCTTTGCCCGCTTCGGTTTTAAACATGCGCATAAGTGTTGCGGCTGGCAGAGAAGCATATGGGGCGAACTTGGCAAGAGTGACCGGGTGTTGAGGAATATGAAGAAGTGGGCGGAAAATGTCCTCCGTCAGGAGGTCGAAGTTCCTTACGTTGCTCCCGACTATCTTTCTCCAGATGTCTCCGTCGACTCCCAGATGTTCGACAGTTTTGTCTAGAGACCTATACAGGATCCCAGCCCGTCCATCATCCAGAGGGTGAGCGCAGTCAACTTCAGACCATGCCCATTCTAAACCGTACTTCTCTAGTTCTACCTCTTTCCAAAAACTTGATCCGACACCGAAAGGATGAAACGCTGAACAGTGGTCATGTGTCAGTCCGGGGAGCGTGTATTCCCCGGATCGTGCACCGCCTCCAATAGAAGAATTAGCTTCAAGTATTGTCACCTCAATATCGTGATCGGCGAGGAAAAGGGCCGCTGCTAAACCATTAGGGCCTGCTCCAACGATAACGGCGTTTGTCATGGTTCTTCCTTCTTATTGTTGTTCATCATTTGTTCAACTGGTTGAGGTGTTTAGCTGGGGTGTACCCCAGTAGAACACTTTGAGAATTGCAACCCTTCATTGTCCCGCCTGTTCGGTAGGGTTAGTGCATGTCTAACGGAACAGAACCGCCACTACCCAACTTCAGTTGGTCGGGGAAAGAGTTCCTAAAACAGAAGTAGCCCGCAAGTTAGGTATTGGCAGAACCACGCTGTACAGCTATCTTTCCCAATCAAGCTAGTCCTCATGACCGGGGCGTGTCACAATGGGCTTATGATTCAGCGCATTGACCAGCTACTCCGCGACGAAAACGTATCCCTATTTGATCCTAGTTACGCAACACTTAGTGGCACTTAGTGGCACTTAGTGGCAGTGTGACTGGCAAATTCTCTATCGAGCTAGCTAGGCAAATAAAAGATGGCCCCAGCATCGCTGAGGCCAGAGCCTATTTGCCTTACGGCTTGATATCCAGAAGTCTATTATGCAAGCACATAGACGTCCACTCACCGATCTATCGATTCTCCTTCGTCGTGTGAAACGACGACGCCTCCTAGTGCACCACCTTCAGGCCTACGATCCCGCCAATGATCATGGCGAGGAACAGCACCTTCCATACTGTTGCCGCCTCATGCCCGGCGGCGAAGGAATAGATGACGGTAACCACCGCACCCACGCCTGCCCACACCGCGTAGGCCGTGCCCACGGGGATGGACTTCATGGCCCAGCCCAACCCGCCCATGGAAATGGCGCAGGCAACGAAAAAGATCACCGAGGGCCACAGGCGGCTAAAGCCCTCCGACCTATCCAGCGCCGCTGCCCACACAGCCTCAAAGGCACCGGAGAAAATCAACACGAACCACGACATTTCTCAGCCTCCCTCCTCCGGGGCTCGCATGAATCGCGGCGAGCCTGCCCACAATGATGGCACACTGGGCGGCATGAAGATTGCATTCCTTGGTACTGGCCGCATGGGCACGGAGCTCGCCCGACACCTCCTCAAAAACCATGAGCTCACCGTTTGGAACCGCACCGCTGAGCGCGCGCAACCGCTGGTTGAGTCCGGCGCTACCCTCGCCAATTCCCCCACCGCCGCCGTAGAAGGCGCAGAGGTCATCATTACCTCCCTCTTCGGCCCCGATGACATCCGTGAGCAGATCATCGAGACCAACCTCATCCCGGAGGGCGTGACCTGGATCGATACCACCACCGTCTCCCCTGACGCCGCTCGCGAATTCGCCGCCGCGGTCGACTCTTATGTCCACGCGCCCGTCGTTGGCTCTCTGGGCCCGGCGCGCGAGGGCAAGCTCGGCGTCTATGTGGGCACGCCTGACGACGACCGCCGCGAACTCGCCATGACCATCGCCGAGTCCTGGGCCGATGAGAACAAGCTCATCGGCGTGGAATCCGCCGCCACCGCGGCGATTGGAAAGCTCCTGGCCAACCTAGCCCTCGCCGTTACCGCCGAGGGCGTACTGGAAGCACTGCACCTCGGCGAGTCTGAGGGCCTCGATTCCGAGGTCATCCTCGAGATGCTCGACATCACTGGCCTGGCCTTTATGAAGAATATGAAGGGGCCGTTCATCACCGGCGAGCGCAACACCACTCCGGGTGACTTCACCGTGGATGCCCTGTGCAAGGACGCCAAGCTCATGGAGATGACCGCCAACAAGCCGCTGCCTGCAGTGGCCGCCGCCATCGAGCGCTTTGAGGAGCAGCAGGCCATGGGCCACGGCGACCAGGACTTCTCCTCCATCTTCGTCTTCCGCAACAAGGGCTAGGCCCGAGCGTTTAGACGGCCCGCTTTCCGACGAGCCCGCGCAGCACCTCCTCCAGCTGCGTGTTATCCCCCGTGTCCTGGCTGTGAAAGCGCGCGGCAATAAACTCCGCGCGTACGCGGCTATCACTCGCTAGCCGCTCCACATTAAGTTGGTATCCTGCCGCCGTAACCAGCGCGTCAAAGAACACCGTCTGTGTGCGGGTGTTGCCTTCTCTAAAGCTGTGCACCACATTGAGCTCGCCCCACAGCTCCGCCAGCTTGGCCACAAACTCATCAATCTCTAGGCCGCGCAGAAAATCATCCTTCGCCAGCCCCGCAAACAACTTCTCTGCTGCCTTCGTCATTTCCGGCCCCGCCGGATAGTAGGCATGCCCAGCCTTAATCATGAACTGGTCTGTAGGGGCAGTCCGCTCTTCACCCGCCCATTCATACACATCCTGAAAAAGATGTCGATGTATGTCCTTGAAGTGCGCGTAGTCAAAAGCACCTTCCAGAGGAACTATGTAAAGCTGAGCAATTCGAGCGTTGACGGCAACGGTTTCAAGATGATTCAGTCGTTCTAAGTCTGGCTCCCCAAAGGGATGTTCCTCACTTAAGAAGAGATTGCGCAGAGTCCTCGTACCTGGAATGTAGTAGTCATCCCAATTCTTTTGTCTCATCCCCCGATTCCTCCCATAACTTAATTGAGCTGGGACTTAGCCTTCGTGATAGCTTCATCGACCGTCATCTCTCCTGAAGCGACGGCACGGACAAGCGCTTCCTGCTCCGCATCCATATCGTGCCCAGCCAACAGCGATACCCCCTTGGCAAACGTCACGCTATCTTCAACGCTCTTCCCTGTTCCTACTGTGCTTGTCATGTGGGTATCCTCCCGAGTTTTCAACTACATTTTCTCTCATTTTAGCAGCTCACAACACCAATCCCAAGGGCGCTTCCCATCTCGAGAACAACGTTCAGGGCGCGCATCTTGCTAAACTTCATCAATAAGTTTTAACTATTGTCTAGCCACCCAACGTAAGGAGCTCGCCGCCCAGCAATGCTTTCCATCGACGCCGATTATGGGCATTCCACGCCCCTTGGACATCTTGAGAAGGACTTCGCCCCCGGCCGCATCTATGGCCTCGCCGGGCCCAACGGTTCAGGTAAATCCACGTTGCTGGCTACACTCGGCGGTGAGCTTGCGCCTCTCGAAGGCTCAGTGGAGTGTGACGGCCATCCCGTCGGCACGAAGGAGCAACCGGGTGCTGTGATTACGGTGGCCGAGCCGGTTTTCCTCCCCGACCTCACCGTGGGCGAGCACCTGGACTTGATGGGAAAGGCGGCAGGGGTGGACGTCGCCAAGCTCTGCGAACTCTGGGCGCTTGAGCCTCTCCTTCCGCACCCCGCCTCGCGCCTGTCCTCGGGCCAGCGCCAGCGCGTGTTCCTGGCCGCGCAGCTATACCAGCCGGCGCGCGCAGTGCTTATCGACGAGCCCGAGCGCCACCTCGACGCCACCTGGACCGAGTTTCTCGCAAGCGAATTGCGCTACCTAGCCGACGAGGAGAATCGCTGCATCGTCGTGGCCTCGCATTCCGACACGATCACCCAGGCCTGCGACGAGGTGGTGCAGCTGTGATGCGCACGCTATCCCGGCTAGGTGATGGCATCTGGTATCTCATCCTCGCCGGCATCGTCATCGGCTTCGGCTACACAGGATGGCAAGAAGTCAGCGCCGTCGTGCCTATCATCCCGGCGCGCATCACGCTGACTGGTGTCGCTCCTATTGCCGGCATCGTAGGACTGCTCGCGCTTATGGTGCTCACCGAGGTTCTCTATCCTCTGCGCGCACTGTCGCGGGAACGCTGGGTCTACGTCGATCGCCCGCGCGGCAGGCTCCGGGGTACAGACTGGATCACGTGGGCGCAGCTGGTCGGCTTCGGGGTGTTGGGGTTCGGCATTTGCGTGTCCACCGGGCTATCCCCGTGGTTCGCGCTGGCAGTCCCAGCCCTGCGTTTCGTCGTGGGGTGGCGCTCGTTCACGCTGGCTTCGCTTCTCAGCGCTGGGCGCACGCGCCTGGTCGGCGGTTCTGGCCTAGGCCTGCTTGATTCGGAGGTCACCTCCGATGCCATTGCGAGCCAGTCCGCCTGGATTCCTCGTCGCGCCCATGCGCCCTCCACGTTGACGGGCCTCTTCTTCCGTCGTCTGGGACGACGATGGTACATCGGCGTCGGTGCGCTCGCGGCCCTCGGCTTGACGTTGGGGTTCGCCCCACAGCTCGGGGCGCTGGCTATCGTTGGATTCATGTCCGCGTGGAGCATCGTCGGCGCGGCGGTTGGGCGCGCCGCCTCCTTCGGCCGCGTCAGCGACGATGCATGGCCCGACTGGGGCCTTCCCCTTATCGCTTCTGTGGGCACGGCGCTTCTTGGTGCCGGTGTCCTCCTCTTGGTGTGGAAGCTCTCCGCCATCGCAGTGGTGCTCATCATCGCCGGTCTTAGCTGGGCGTCGTTTAAGCGTTCCCGCCCGGCACAGGTAGACAGCATGTCCATGCTGGACAGCGGCGGCTTCGGTGTCTCCTTCTCCCCCGAGGTGCTGCACTACATCACCCGCGGCGCCCTCGGCCTTGGCGTGGCGGCCCTTGCGCTGGGGTATTAGTCGGGGCTAGTCTTTCGGGCATGAAGATTTTTTCCTAATTCGACGTCACACTTTACGCGACTTACTCGAAGGTGGATTTCTTCATGCCTATTTCTTTTTCTCATCTCACCGTCACCTGGCCCGACGGCACCCCTTGTTTCACGGACCTCAGCGGCACGTTTTCCTCCCACTTCACGGGCTTAGTTGGGGCGAATGGTTCCGGAAAATCAACGTTGGCCAAGGTTCTTGCTGGCCTCATTGCCCCGACTTCGGGAACGGTATCCGCGGGTTCAGTCCTCTATGTCGACCAGGATTTAGGCCTCCACACGTCTGACACCATCGCTGATGTCTTTGGCGCAACAGATGTCCTCAGTGCCATTGCCCGCATTGAGGCTGGCGAATACTCGGAAGAGCTCGCTGCCGCTGTTGGTGAGCAGTGGGACTTAGCAGAGCGTATTGAAGCAGCTCTCGACGCTGCGGGTATCCCCTTTCCCTTAGAGCGCACCATCGGAACACTGTCGGGTGGTGAGGCCGTTACGGTGGCGCTGACCGCAGCATTCTTTCGCAACCCGGATTTCCTGATCCTCGACGAGCCCACCAACAACCTAGATTCTGCATCGCGCCAACGCTTACTCGAGCTCATTCGCACCGCGGCGATGCCGGTTCTCGTCGTCTCACACGACCGCGAACTCCTCGAGCGCGCGGATTGCATCGCGGAGCTCTACCACGGCACACTCCGCGAGTTCGAGGGAAACTACTCCTCCTACCGCGCAACGATTGATGCCGAGCAGGATTCCGCGCAGGCCAAGGTCCGGGAAACTAAGGCCGAACACCGCAAACAAATCCGCGAGCGCGCCGCTATGCAGACCCGCATCGCCCGCGATGCCCGCCGCGGCAAGAACTTCGCCGCCTCGAAGCGCAAACCCGGCATGGCCATGGGCTTAGACAAGAACCGTTCCGAGCGCTCGGCCGCTGGGCGCTCCCAACAGGCCAACGATGCAGTGGCTGCCGCCCAGTCGGCGCACGACAAGGCGCAGCGCGCGCTTCGCGACGACACCCAGGTCCACATCGATCTCCCCGGCACTGAGCTGCCCGCGGGCACCCGCGTGCTGGTCAGCGATCTGCTGAGTATTACTGGCCCCGAGCGTGTTCGCCTCGCCGGGCCAAACGGCAGCGGCAAGACCACCTTCCTCAACCGCATCGCCCGCGGAGACGTCGAGTACGCGCTGCCCTGCGGGTACATCCGCCAACGCATCGTCTTGCCCGCGGAGAAATCGGTGTTCGACATCGTGCGGGAGGCCAACCCCGGCGCGGACCCGCAGTTCCTGCGCGACCAGCTGGCCCAGATGCTCTTTATCAACGACAAGATCCACCAGCCCGTGGGCCAGCTTTCTGGTGGCGAGCGCTTCCGCGTCGAAATCGCTCGCGTCTTGCTCAGCGATCCGGCACCGCGCTTCCTGCTTCTCGACGAACCGACAAACAACCTCGATATCCCCACCACCGACTGGCTGATTGAGGTGCTCACGAGCTACCGCGGGGCATTCATCCTGGTCAGCCACGACGAGCACGTATGCGAGCGGCTAAACCTAACGCGCACTGTTCACGTGGCCTCATAAACTGAAACCTCTCTAGCGCTCATCCCCTTTTCGTTGTACAGTTTCTTGTACAAGAAGGGAGATAGCTTATGAAAACCATGTCTTACTCGGAATCGCGAGCAAGATACGCCGAGGTCCTACAGTCGGTCGTTGATGACCGTGAGGAAGTCATCATCACTCGCAATGGTCATGAGTCTGCAGTCATCGTTTCCTTAGATGACTACAACTCTCTTCGCGAAACCGCTTACCTTCTGCGTTCCCCTCGCAATGCCCAGCGCCTGCTTGACTCCATCGAGAGTCTCAACACCGGGGAAGCAACGGAGCACGAACTCATTGAGGAAGACTAAGCTTCATGATTCTTTCGTGGACAGAGGAAGCGTGGGAGGACTACCTCTGGTGGCAAGCTCACGACAAGAAGATCCTCAAGAGAATCAATAGCCTCATTAAAGACATTGCACGAAACGGCAATGAAGGGATAGGAAAACCCGAACCACTCAAGTTCGAGTTAGCCGGGTTCTGGTCTCGGCGAATTACGGAAGAGCACCGACTGATCTATCGCATTATGGGCGTGACCATCGAGATTGCTGGGTGCAGATACCACTACTAGCTAGCGTCAACTTCCCGTATCGCCTCTGTCTAAAAGGCATCAGTCATAAGGCGTTTTCACGGCCAAAAACGCCTTTTATGCTTGGCAAATGGCGTTTTTAGACCCAAAGATGCCTTTTATCAGATGCCTTTTGCGGCGCGCCCTTTGTGTGAGGTGCCAAAAGGCAGGCGCCGACAGCGAGCTAGCTGACGAGTGCTTGCGCGGCAGCGCGGGCGCCGGCAATAACGGCGGGCACGCCGACTCCATCAGCCCAGGCGCCGGCGGTGGCGATACCGGGGACGTCGGCAAGCTTGGCGCGGACAGCGGCAACGGTGGCCAGGTGCTTTTCATCATAGCGGGGGATGCCGCCGAACCAGCGCTGCGTGTAGATCTCCTCCACGCCAGCGGCGCGGCCGTCGAAGCCTGTGATCTTCTGCAGGTCATCGAGGGCGTAGTCCACCAGGTCATCCTCCTCCGCGCGCACGAGGGCATCATCGCCGAAGCGGCCGAAGGAGGCGCGCACGAGGAAGCCCTCGCGCTCGTTCAGGTGCGGCCACTTATTAGAGGAGAGCGTGAAAGCCTTGGCGCGCACGTCTGGCTCGTCGGAGGCAACGAGGATACCGGTGGCCTCCGGAAGGGAGTTGCCTTCCGGGTCCGTGGCGGAGGCGAAGTTGAAGCCGACGACCACGGAAGAAGCCAGCTGGACGGTGGCTAGTTCCTGGGCGGCCTCCGGGGCCACGGCCTTGAGCAGGCGCGCGGTTGTGGGAGCTGGGGTGGCAAAGAACACGCGATCGAAGGGACCGATATCCCCCGGCGCGCCCTTGACCTCGAAGGCATCGCCCTTGCGCGTCACGCCGGAGACGAAGGTGTCCAGGTGGATCTGCGCACCGGACTTGTCAGCCAGGGCCTCGTAAAGCTCGGCGTAGCCGCCCTTGAAGGTTCCAAAGACGGAGCCTTCGGCCGGGCTGCGGCCGGACTCGATCTGCTTGATTGCGGCCGACAGCGTGACGGGGCCGTCCTTCGCCAGTGTGTCCAGCGTGGCCGCCAGGTGCGGAACCGTGGCGCGCAGGCCTAGGTCGTCGGCCGTACAGGAGTACACACCGCCGAGCAGCGCGGAGACCACGTGGTCCACCACGTCATCGCCGTACTGCTGGCGAACGAGCTGACCCACAGAGACATCCCCGCCGATCTCCCACTCGAAGGGCTGCTCGTTGGTGATGCGCTCGTTGGTCGCCTCGGAGAAGAAGTCCTGCGGCTCGGAAGGAATACCCATGACCCCGCCCTGCGGCAGGAAGTGCAGCTCGCCGCCGGTGTACACGCGCGGGCGCAACTCCGGATTGGGCTCCACAAAGGAATCCTGCAGGCCGAGCTCCGTGAAGAAGTCCACGGCGTCCTGGCGGCGGCGGATGAAGGCCTCCGCGCCCATGTCCGTCGGACCGCCGTTGAAGGCCACGGTGTGCAGCTTGCCGCCGATGCGATCCGCTGCTTCAAAGACGAAGATGTCGTGGGAGCCCTCAGTGTTCTGCTTGATTTCCCATGCCGCGGTGAGGCCCGCGAGGCCCGCACCGATGATCGCGATCTTCATTTAGCCCTCCTCGTGGATGATGGCGACGGCACGGGTAATGGCCTCCGCCTCCGTGGTCGGCAGCACGCCGTGGCCAAGGTTCCAGATGTGTCCACGCAGGTTGCCTGCCGCGCGGGCGGCATCTATTTCTGCCTTGATGGCGCGTACTTCCTTGCGCACCGCATCCTCGCCGGCGAACAGCAGGGCTGGGTCGAGGTTGCCCTGGAGAATGTCCGCGTTGACGCGGGCCGCGGCGGCATCCATGCTCACGCGGTAGTCCACGCCCATGACCTCAGAACCGGCCTCCGACATCGCGCCGAGCAGCTCGCCAGTCCCCACGCCGAAGTGAATGCGCGGCACGCGGCCTTCTGCGACCTTAAGGATCTGCTCCGAATAAGGCAGCACGAACTCGCGGTAATCGCGCTCATTGAGGTAACCCGCCCAGGAATCGAAGAGCTGCATGGCGTCGATGCCGGCATCCAGCTGGAGCTCCAAGAAAGAAATGATCGTCGGGGTCAGGCGCTCCATGAGCTGGTGCCAGGTCTCCGGATCGGAATGCATGAGCGCCTTGGTACGCTCGTGGTTCTTCGAGGGGCCGCCCTCAATGAGGTAGCTGGCCAAGGTGAAGGGTGCGCCGACGAAGCCGATGAGGGCCTGCTTGTCGGTGAGCTCGCTCAGAATGATCTCAATGCCTTGGCGGACCTCGGGCACATCCACGTCGAGGATAGGCAGGTTGTCCACGTCCTCCGTGGTGCGCACGGGTGCATCCATGACGGGGCCGCGGCCGGGGACGATCTCCACGCCAACGCCCGCGGCTTTGAGCGGGACGACGATATCGCTGAACAAGATGGCGCCGTCGACATCGTGGCGGCGCACCGGCTGCAGGGTGATCTCCGCGAGGAGCTCCGGCATGAAACAGGAATCCAGCATGCTGATTCCCTCGCGCACCTTGCGGTACTCCGGCAAAGAGCGCCCCGCCTGGCGCATGAACCAGACGGGCGGGCGGGAGGGCGTGTGGCCAGTAGCGGCAGCAATTAGCGGCGCATCAGACAGTCGAGACATACCATCCATTATGAATCAAAAGTTGGAGTAGGCGCCAATCAGGAGTTTTGGGCGCGACGGGCCTTGATGAAAGCCGTTGAATCCGGGTGAAAGAGGAAGTAGATGGCCACCATGAGCGCCATCGGGATAAGCAGCAAGAGCAGCCCGCCCACGCCCGCGATCAGCGCCGCAATGCTGACGAACATGGTGTAGGCAGACACCGCGGTGATGATGCGGCGCGCCCATACTGAGCCGCTTGCCAGCTGCGCGGAGCAGGCCGCGATGATGACGGCACCCACCACGTTGGAGATGGCCGCAAAACGCGTGTTGAAGCGGATATAGTCCACCTGCTCCGGGCTGAGCTGGGTGTTCGTCACCGATGTATAGGAACCAAAGATCCCCACCATTCCGGCGGTGAGCATGACAATTGCGGCAATCACGCAGACCCAGTAGGCAATGCGCAGCTGCGAAGGCCAGGTGGAAAAGTCTTGCTCACCCTGCTTCTTAGGGCGGCGTGGGCGGCGGTTATAGTCCGCGGGACCGGGGCGCTCGCTCATCGCTTGCCGTCCTTGTTGTCTTCTTTCTCCCTGTCCTTTTCTTTATTGTCCTTGTTCTTCTTCTCGCGCTCCTCCAGGTTTTCCTGGCGGCGCTGCTCCTCCATCTCCTTGCGCATCTGGCGCAGCTGCTCCATCTCGCCGGTGTACTCGAGCACCTCTTCCTTGGTGGAGAACATCAAGCCCATCACGGCCGCCACGCCGACGAGGATCTGCACGGCACCATCGAGTAAGAAGAGCCAATCCGGCGCGCTCGCCCCGGCGGGGCTGCTGATGAAGACGATGAGCACGCGGAGGCCAAAGTAGAGGGAGAAGGCGAACCACAGGCGCCGGCCAGTACCGGCTGCCTTGGAGTTCTTGTGGATAAAGCCCAGCATGATGCCCAACAGCACCACGATGGCGAGTGAAATCAGCGAGCTAAACGCCACCGAGCCATAGCCCACGAGCTGTACGAGGGCATCGCTGACGTCCTGCCCGGACTTCTCCGCTGCGGACTCCGCCGTAGTGCGGGCCTGGGCAAAGAGCTCCTCCCTATTCAGCAGGGTCAGCACGATGCTCAAGACCAGGTGCACCACCTCGAGCACCAAGGCAACGGTCCACACCTTGAGCATGAGGGAGACGGCTTCGGTGCGCTTGGCCTGCTCCTTATCCGGCTCCGTATCCTGCTTCGCCGGCTTGTGTGCCGACGGCGTAGTGTTCGGGCTGAACGTCACGATTCTCCTTTTACTTGAGCAAGCGGGCGGCGTCCGTGGCGAAGTAGGTCAGGATCTGATCCGCGCCCGCGCGCTTGAACGCGGTCAAGGACTCCAGCATAACGGCCTCGCCATCGATCCACCCGTTCTGGGAAGCGGCCTGAATCATCGCGTACTCGCCGGAGACCTGGTATACAGCTACCGGCACGGAGGAGCGCTCGACAGCACCGGCCAGCACATCGAGGTACGGCAGGCCAGGCTTAACCATGACGATGTCCGCGCCTTCCTCGATGTCCAGGTCCACTTCCAGCATGGACTCGCGGAAATTACGCGGGTCCTGCTGGTAGGTGCGGCGATCCCCCTCTAGGGAGGAGCCCACGGCATCGCGGAAGGGGCCGAAGAAGGCCGAAGCGTACTTGGCCGAGTAGGCCATGATGGCAACATCCTCGTGGCCGGCCTCATCGAGGGCCTCGCGGATCGCGGCAATCTGACCATCCATCATGCCGGAAGGGCTGACCATGTGCGCGCCAGCACGGGCCTGGGAGCGGGCCATATCCTGGTAGAGCTCCACGGTTTCATCGTTGAGCACGCGGCCCTGGTCATCGACCACGCCGCAGTGGCCGTGGGAGGTGAACTCGTCGAGGCAGGTATCCGCCATGACGATGAGGTCATCGCCGAATTCCTGACGCAGCTCCGCAATCGCCACGTTGAGGATGCCCTGCGGGTCCCAGGCCACGGAGCCGGTCGCGTCCTTATCCTCTTCGCGCGGCACGCCGAAGAGGTCAACGCAGGTCACGCCCGCATCGAGGGCCTCGTGCGCGGCACGCTTGAGGGAATCCAGGCTGTGCTGCTGCACGCCCGGCATGGAGGGGATATCACGGGGTTCGTTCAGACCGTCGACCACGAACATCGGGAGGATGAGGTCGGAGGGGCGCAGCGAGGTTTCCGCAACCAAATCCCTAAAAGCCGGGTTCTGACGTAGGCGGCGGGGGCGGCGAGCAATGCTCATGAGTAAAAACTCTCCTTTGAGCTACGAGAAAATTGAACTACCTTCTCGACTCTAGTCGCCCCTCTCCTGCCCGCCCAGAAGCGGTCTACGCCGTCTTCTTGCGCGAGCGGCGCTTCTTGCGCGGAGCAGGAAGGTTGCCGGCAGCGCGCAGGGCCGCGACGTGGTCAGCGAGGGCGTCGACAAGCATCGGCACGTCCGCGACCTCCGGGACCACGTCCACGCGCAGGCCCACTTCCTCGGCCGCCGCCTTGGTGGAGGGGCCGATGCAGGCGATGATGGTGCGGGCATGCGGCTTGCCGGCAATGCCGACGAGGTTGCGTACCGTCGACGGCGAGGTAAAGGCCACGGCGTCGAAACCGCCAGTCTTGATCATGTCGCGGATCTCCGCGGCCGGCGGGGCCGCACGAACGGTACGGTAGGCCACGACATCATCGACTTCCCAGCCCAAGTCCAGCAGGCCAGTCACCAGCGCCTCGCCTGCAATATCGGCGCGCGGCAGCAGCACACGCCCCACAGCGTCGATGTCTTCAACATAGTTTGGGAAAACCTCGACGAGACCCTCGGCGTTCTGCTTCGTTGCCGGCGGCAGCAGCTCCGGGACCATGCCCTTAGAGCGAATCGCATCGGCGGTCTTCTGCCCCACCGCGGCGAGGTGCACGCCGGCGAAATCGCGGGCATCGAGGCCGAGTTCCGCAATCTTCTTCCACACCGCGCTCACCGCATTGACGGAGGTGAACACGACCCACTTGTAGCGGCCTTCGACGATACCCTTGATGGCGCGATCCATCTGCGCCGGATTGCGTGGCGGTTCCACGGAGATGGTGGGCACCGACTGCGGGATAGCGCCGTGACCAGCCAGACGGGCGCTCATCGCCGCGGCCTGCTCCTTCGTGCGCGGCACCAGCACGCGCCAGCCATAGAGCGAACGGTTCTCCCACCAGGAGTACTTCGAGCGATCATCAAAGCTGCGACCCAGCGTGACCACGAGCTCGCCCGGCAGCTCAGCATCAAGTTTGCCCAGCGTGCCCAGCGTGGTCTCGTGGGTGCGCTGCAGGCGCGTGGTGCCGTGAACGGTGACATATGCTTCCGTCTCCGCGGGCATTCCGCGCTCCACCAACTCGGCGGAAATGACCGGCAGGTCATCCGCCGTGGCCTGCAAAACCAGCGGCTGCGTCGCGGTGGCCAGCGCGTCCCAGTCCGCCCCTTGCGTGATATCAGCCTCGGTGTACGTGGCACCGAGAGCAATGCCCGCAAAGGAGGGAACCGTCGAAGGCAGAGACATGCCCGGAACCACCTGGAATTCCATGCCTGCGTTGGCCACGGCGGTAATCTCCGCCTTGATGGATTCGCGGTTGAGCGGGTTACCGGTAACCAGGCGGATCACGTCGTGGCCCTCGGCGCGCTCGAGCGCGTTACGCAGTTGCTTGACGACGTCCCCCTCGACCTCCTCAAAGACCGCCGCCGTCGGCGGTGCTGGGCGCGGCGGCTTGCGGCGCGCGCCCGCTTCCTTGGCCGCGGCGCAGATGCGCTCGTACTCTTCCTCGGCGGCGTCGAGAAGCTCCTGCGGAACCGGCACCTGCTGCGCCACCATGTCGCGCACGCCCTGCGAAACCCCCGCGTCGGTGACAACGTTAGCGGTGGTCTCCAGAACCTCGCGGGCGCGGACGGTCAGCAGATCAGGATTACCTGGGCCGGCACCGACGAAGACGACTTTGCCCAGATCAGACTTACCCAGCTCAGGCTGGGTATCCGGCACGGCATTGCTCATAAGGTTCTTTTCTAGTTTGTGGGTTCCGAGTGCCCCGGCGCCGAAGCGTGGCAGGCGCGGGATGGAGATAAGAAAGCCCCTCACTCGCGAGTTAAGGGGCCCTTAATCATTGCTCTCAATGATCGTGTGCTAGATACACACTAAAGGAAAAGGCCCGAAACCAAAAATCTACGTGCGATTACTCCGCTGCCAGTAGGTCTGCAGCTCCCTGCGCGAAGAGCTCCTTGGAGACCGCGCGCCCCAATTCTTCAGCCTCGTCCGCTGTTCCCTGAGCCTGAGCGATGAGCTGGCGGGAGCCGTCGAGAGCGAAGACCCCACCGCGCACGACAAGCTGATCGCCCTCCCAGTGGGAGGTAGCGGCCACCGGCGCGGTGCAACCGGCCTCCAGTTGGGAAAGTACGGTGCGCTCGGCGCGGGTGGCGGCGGTAGCGGGGGCGTCGGCAAGCAGGGCGATGGCCTTCGCCGCCTCGGTCCCCTTGACCGCCTCGATGGCCAGGGCACCCTGCGCGGGCGCGGGCATGAAGATCTCCGGATCGAAGACCTCGGTGGCGCGATCCGCGTAACCCGCGCGCACGAGGCCGGCGTAGGCCAAGAGGACGGCGTCGAGCTCGCCGCTGGTGACCTTGCCCATCCGGGTATCAATATTGCCGCGCAGCGGACGGATGTCCAGGTCTGGGCGTATCGCGCGCAGCTGGCTGATGCGGCGCGGGGCAGACGTACCCACGCGCGCGCCCTCCGGCAGTTCCTTGAGGGTCAGGCCATCGCGGGCAATAAGTGCTTCGCGCACGTCCTGGCGCTGCGGAACCACGAGGTCGAAGCGCTCGTCGGCAGCCGTGGGCAGGTCCTTAAAAGAGTGCACTGCGATCTCGCACTCGCCGCGGGCGACGGCCTCACGCAGGGCCTGGGTAAACACGCCCACGCCGATGCGCTCCACGGGAGCCATATTGACGTCACCCTGCGTGGTGACGATGTGCAGCTCAGCCTCATAGCCTTCCTCTTGCAGCCACTCTTGCACGTGGCCCGACTGAGTCGTGGCCAGGAGGGATCCTCGGGTACCGATCTTCAACATCTATGCGTCCTTTTCTTCCTTAGTGCTTTCCGCGGCTTCCATCTGCGCGGCGTCCGGCAGCTCCGCCACGTCCACGGCGACGCCGCTGCCCTCCAGGTGGAGTCCAAAAAGCTCCTGCAGTGCGGTCTCGTGGCTCACGGTGCCAGAGTTCGCCGCGAGCTGCTTCGCGCGGACCGTGGGCTCGTGCAGCAGCTTATCCGCAACGCGCTTGAGGGCGCGATTGATATCTCCCATCTGGCGCTCATCCAGCTCCGGGTGCTTCTGCTCCAGCCGCGCTACCTCGCACTGGACCAGGTTCGCGGCCCGCTTGCGCAGAGCTGAGACCGCCGGGACGACGTCGCGGACGCGTTGCTCAGAGGCATAGGCTTCCAGCTCTTCGCTGACGATGCGCCGCGCCTGCGCGTGCGGGCTGGTACCGGCGGCCAGGTCGGTATCGGCTGCCTGCAGGGAGTTGCTGAGCCTCTCGATGTTGACCAGATCGACTCCCTCGACCTCTGCCACAGCGTCATCAATATCGCGCGGCAGAGAGAGATCCACGAGCATCAGCTCGCGGTCGGCTACGTGATAGCGCTCGACGTCGGCCGCCGTAATAGTGAAGCCCTGGGCTCCCGTGGCGGAAATTGCCACGTCCACATCGCGCAGGGCCTGGGCGCGCTCCGAGAAGTCGATAACGTCCGCGTACACGCCCGCCTCATGGGCATGCTGTGCCACGCGCTCCGCACGGGCAATGGTGCGGTTCGCGATAATTAGCTGCGCACCCAGGCGCCCCGCGTGCGTTGCCGCGAGCGAGGCCATCGCGCCTGCGCCCAAGATGAGCACGCGCTTGCCCGCGAGATCTTCCCTGCCCATGCGGCTCAGCGCCTGATCAAAAGCAAAGGAGACCATGGAGGAGCCCGCCTCATCGATCTCGGTTTCGGAATGCACCCGCTTGCCGGTGCGCAGCGCGGACTGCGCCAGCGCATGGATGCGCGGGCCGACGGTTCCTTGCTCCGAAGCAAACTGGTAGGCGGTGCGCACCTGGCCGATGATCTGCTGCTCCCCTACCACCATCGAGTCCAAGCCTGAGGCCACCATCATGAGGTGCTCAGCGACGGCGTCGGCATAGCGCACATAGAGATAGGAGCGCAGCTTCTCCTCCTCCACCCCGGAAACGTCAGCGAGGTTGCGCACGACATCCTGGACCCCGGTGTGGAAAGAGTTGGTGACGGTGTATACCTCGAGGCGGTTGCAGGTGGAGATAATCATCGCCTCGCTCAGCGAGCCCGCCGACACCATGGCCCGGCAAGTGTCATTCTGCACGGTCTCGTCCATGCTCAGCTTTTCCAGCAGCGCCACCGGCGCCGACTGATGCGACATGCCCACGACGAGCACACTCATGCACAACCCTCCAGTTTTGCATCATCCCTTTGGATGACATAGATCATCCAAAAGACTACTAGTTGTCATCTCGTTTCCGAAACTCACGGAAGTGCCCACAGAAAGCTAGTCCGCCAGCGCCTGCGCTAGCTCCTCATTGTCCACTTCCCAGCAGGAGAATTCCTCTCCATCAATAACCACAACAGGAACGCGATCGCCGTATTCCATGGCCAGCTCCGCATCCTCATCGACGTTGCACACTTTAAGCTCTGCCCCAGCGTGACGGACCACCGGGGTAATCTGCTCCAGAACGCGCGCGCAGGAGCCGCACGTGGTACGCACCATCAGTTCGACGACGTGGGACATAAAGCTCTCCTCGGTAGGACGTAGAACGTTTCGCGGTTTACTATGGACACGTTAGTCCGCCCACCCTATGAAAGCTGAACGCGTGCCCCTCCCGCTCCCTCCTGGTATGCCCGATTCTCCCCGCGAGTTCCTTGCCAATTGGACCGCTAGCAGGGGAAACTTGCGCAATTTCCTGGAGCAACAGGCTTTCGCCCCGCTCGGCGAAGAGCACCAGCGTACGGCCGGTGAGGCGTCGGCAGCCGCCGCCGTGGAGCACCTCTTCGGCATCGACCTGGACGCCTTCTCCTCCGGCATCGATTCCGTCCAGGGTTCCTTCGAATCGGCGGGGTCGCGCTCCATAACCGAGCCCGACCCAGACATCCCCCAAGACGCCGGCGCTGCTGCCTTCTTCGACGTGGATAACACCTTGGTCCAAGGGTCCTCGCTCGTGTCCTTTGCCTTGGGCCTCGCGCGGCGTCGCTACTTCAAGCTCTCAGAGATCCTGCCCATCGCCTGGAAGCAGCTCAAGTTCCGCATCTCCGGTTCGGAGAATGCCGCTGACGTGGCTGCTGGGCGCGTGCAAGCGCTCGAGTTTGTCAAGGGCCGCTCGGTGGATGAGATGGTGGCTTTGTGCGAGAGCATCGTGGACCAATCCATGGCCCGCAAGGCCTACCCGGGCACGAAGCAGCTGGCGCAGATGCACCTCGACGCTGGCCAGCAGGTATGGCTGGTCACGGCCACCCCCGTGCAGCTGGCGCAGATTCTGGCGCAGCGTTTCGGTTTCACGGGCGCGCTCGGCACAGTGGCGGAGGTCAAAGATGGCCGCTTCACCGGCCGCCTCGTCGGCGATATCCTCCACGGTCCAGGTAAAAAGCACGCCGTGGCGGCGCTCGCCACCTTGGAGAACCTCGATCTTGAGCGCTGTACCGCCTACTCCGACAGCGCCAACGATGTCCCGATGCTCTCCATGGTGGGGACCCCGGTGGCCATTAATCCAGATTCCAAGCTGCGCGATATTGCAGAGGAAAAAGGCTGGCTCATCCGCGACTACCGCTCGGTACGCAAGGCCGTTCGCAC
This sequence comes from Corynebacterium sp. HMSC074A09, assembly GCF_001811545.1. Lineage (NCBI taxonomy): Bacteria > Bacillati > Actinomycetota > Actinomycetes > Mycobacteriales > Corynebacteriaceae > Corynebacterium > Corynebacterium sp. HMSC074A09. The sequence continues at coordinate 75,317 of NZ_KV805175.1, forward strand.
CTACGGCCTCCCGGCACTCGCCACCGCGCTCTTCTCCTATGGCAGCTGGCGCTTCGTGCGCCGCTAGTCGCTGCTTTGAGCCTTGGTGCGCAGCATGTCCATGCACATGACCGCACCAATCAGCCCGGCATGCTGTTGCGGGTCGAGTCCCGGCGCAATGCTGAGGCGGTACGTGTTCTTCCCGGTTAGGAATCTGCCCACGCCTCCCCACTCGTTGCGTACCTCTGCCAGCGGCTGCCCCTGGCTGGTAATCGTGATATTCCAATCCCAGACATCGCCTTCAATCTCGATCTCCGGAAAGCCCTCCATTTCTAGGCTCAGCCGCGTCTTGAACATGGCAAACCGCTTGGTCACGATCGCCATGGGCTTCTCGACGCCCGGCAGATACACCTCATAGGTATCCTGCACGAAGTTGGGCGGATCCTTGATCACCATGAGCGGCTGTTGCGGGTTTCCCTGCTCATCCGTGAAGGCAACTTGAAGGCTGCGGGAGGCGTTGAAGAACATGTCCTTCAGGCTCGTCGACTGCAGAATCGTCCCGACGGGCACGCCCTCGTCATCGGCGATCAGGAATTCATCCTGCATGAAGGACTTGGTCTGCGAAATAACCAGGCTGTTAAGAGTGAGGAGTCGAGGCAACATAGTTCGCTATTTTACGTACGCGATGAGCTCCTGTGGGGTGAGAAGGATGGCACTCCCCACTCGGTGTATAGCGACAAATACAGGCTCCATAACCCCCTCCCAGATATCCCAATAATGCCAGGTAGAGATAGATGTCCGGGGCATATTTTATAGTGCGTTTAGAACATATCATCGACACGTCAATCTCGGGGGATACCGTGAATACCGCCACCCAAACCGCCTACTTTTCCCATATGAACCCTGACTGCGCCCTCGCCGTGGAGCGCAGCGCCGCTCGCCGTGCAGACTACCGCTCGTGGGTAGCCGCCATGCCAGACCTCGATGAGGATTTCGGGGTCGCGTGCCAGAGGCTCGTCGCCAAGCTTGGCGTCGGGGACTACACCGTTAGTGAATGCTGTCTAGCCGTGCACCGCCTCACGGAGCTACCGCAGGTCAAGGCCCTACAAGACAGCCAGTTCTTGCTCGATATGAAAGCGCTCATCACCATCGACCGCACCTTGACCAAGCTGGGCGCGCTGCCTGCGGAAACACTCGCGCTTATCGACGACGCCCTTGCCACCTTCTTCACCCCTACCTCACCGAACCAGGTCTTTCCTACCCCGGCGCAGATTGGGCGCAAGGTGCGCGATATCTGCAAGAGCATCAACAAGTCCTTTTCCTTCCGCGATTCCCCGAAGAAGGACTCATATACTTTTACCGATACTGGCGAGCGCGGCATCCTCGAGCTCAATACCGATAGCGCCACGGGCATGATTTTGGATGGCTACATCAAGCAGGCAGCAAAGGAAAACGGCCTTTCACAGGCCGATGCCCTGAAGAAGCTCATCGCCGGCAGTATCTCTCCGCCCGCGACCGTCATTCTGCACACCTATCAAGCCAGCGATATCGACAACGCTCCCACCTTCGTCCAAGGGCACGGTTGGACGTCACAGGACATTCCCGCAACACGCACGCGCGACCTTTCCTCGCAGCCGCCGGAGTCAGCCAGCTACGTTTGTTCAGAGCTCATCCGCAAATACGTGGAGGGCCGGGACGGCACCTGCCGCGCTCCGGGATGCAACCGGCCGGCCTACCTGTGCCAAATGGACCACCGCATTAACTACGCCGATGGCGGTGCCACACACCCGCGCAACTTGGCCAGCTTGTGCCAGCACCACCACAACATGAAGACTGATGGGCGCACGCACTATATCATGGATCCGCATACTGGGGACATCGTGTGGCTCTACGAGGACGGAACGTGGGCCATGACGGAGCCGACTGGCCCGCTGGCAAAGAAGAACAAGCGTTGGGCCCAGACGGTAGCCCAAAAGATTTCAGCCACCCGCGAGCGCGCCTACGAGGAAGCACAAGAGGCTCACAACGCGCACGACGCTGCCGAGGAACCCCGCACCCCCAGCACCCCGCAGGAAGATATTCCGTTCTAAGCGGTGTCGTCGTTTGAAACGACGGCGCGGTCATCTGAAATGACGGGAAGGAGAAAAGATAACAGAAACTCCCCGCCACGATCCCAAAAGGACCATGCGGGGAGTTTGCAGGCGAAGCTTTACTTGCCCAGCTTACGGCGCTGAACGCGGGTGCGGCGAAGCATCTTGCGGTGCTTCTTCTTGGACATGCGCTTGCGGCGCTTCTTGATGACAGAACCCATAGCAGGTTTCCTCACTTTCGGTATCAGTACGTACGTAACCCGGCCGGCAACGCCTGGAATAAAACCACCCACGGTGCACTCGAGGCGGCCCCCGCGAAACGGGGAGACACAGGCATACCAGTGCCGAAACGAATGTTCACTATCTTACCTAGTGGCCTGCCCAGCACCAAAACTAACGGCAGCGCCCACCGCCGTGGACCGCGAGGGTCCGCAGTGGTGGGCGCTGTCAGAGAGAGGTGTGCGCTAGGCTCCGTACACGGAAGCCTCAAGGTATTCCTTGACGGCGGATTCGTGAACGCGGAACGAGCGTCCCACGCGCACTGCCGGCATGTCACCTGCATGAACCAACCTGTACACCGTCATCTTGGAGACACGCATGATCTCCGCAACTTCGGCGATGGTCAGGAAAGTTCCCTTATCTTCATTCGTCATAGTTTATTTAACCCTTCAGCACGTGACGCGCTGTAGGCTTCCCCTCCCACAGGACTATCACGCACGCGCTCCTGCCAGCTTAGCGTGAAACCTGTGACTAATGCGACCCAAGTGCTAATTTTTTCCTCTTTCACACCGTTGTTCCCCATCAAGCCCGAATGACAACAGGTGTCACATCGCTCCCAGGGCGGTGGAGAACTCTAGGCAAGTTCCTGCGCACGCTGGGAACATGCCTCAGCGGCGCGGAAAAAGGCGCCTCGAAGTCCGGACTCCTCGAGCTCGCGAAGGGCAGCGGCAGTGGTTCCCCCCGGGGAGGTTACCCCTGCGCGCAAAGCGACCGGATCCTTACCGGATTCAGCCAACATTTCACCCGCGCCCTGTGCAGTGCGGGTGGCCAGCTTCTCGGCAACGTCGCGGGTGAGGCCGAGTTGTACGCCGGCATCAATGAGCGCTTCGGTGACTAGGAAGTAGTAGGCAGGTGCAGAGCCGGCCAGGGCGGTAGCGGCATCGATGTGTTTTTCTTCGATGACGGCGACCTCACCGACGGCCTCCAGCAGTTTGACCACGCCGTCGAGCTGCTCCTTCGTGACGTGGGAACCACCCGCGCAGGTGCACATGCCCTTGCCCACCAACATGGGGGTATTCGGCATGACGCGGACGACGGGCACGCCCTCGCCTGCGGCCTTCTCCAGGGTGTCGAGGGTCAGACCAGCCGCCATGGAGGCAACCACCGCTGTCTTGGGGATGTCGAGCCCATCGAGAAGTTCCTCGATGGCATAGGGCTTCACACACGCAAAGATGTAGTCGGCGCCGTCGATCGCCGCAGCATTATCGCTGGTAACACTTACGCCGTAAGCGTCCTTCAGCTCCTCACCACGCTCGGAGCGGCGGTTGGTCACCACAATGTCCGCGGCCTCGTAGCCTGCGTTCACCAGCCCGGAAACTAGGGCTTCGCCGATTTGTCCTCCACCAAGTACTGCAATTTTTGTCATGCATCCCAGGGTGCCAGAAAGGCTAGGATGCGGCCACCAGGTCAAGGCTGTGCACGCAGGCTGACCCCGCGCATGCAAAAGGCATCTGTCAGAAGGCGTTTTCAGGGGCAAAGATACCTTGTGACAGATGCCTTATGAGAAGGTGTCCTATGGAGCTAATTCTTACATCACAACGAGCAGCGGGCCGAAGGTAAGCACGAGGCCGGCAACGGCTGCGAGGAACATCGACAAACCATCGCGGCTGGTACGCAGTGCGTGGACGATTCCGACGATGACGCCAGTGACGACGACGCCGAGCACGACGACGACTAGGCGGTCGAAGCGGTCCCAGAGAATTTCAAAGCCCTTGAATACGATTGCACCGAGCACGATACCCACGAGGGCGAGCAGGACGACGGCGAAGGGGTTGAGCTTGCCCTCCTCCTCGTCGTCGTAGTCTTCGTCGTACTCTTCACGGTCCTGATCGACTGCCTCGAGCTCCCCCGTGGTGAAGGTGTCATCCTCGGTTGCTACCGCAGCCGCCGGTGCGGTCTTGTCAGCGACCTTTGTTTCGACCTTATCGTCGGTTTTTTCTTCGACCTTCGACTCGGCCTTAGCCTCAGTCTTCTTTGCCTCAGCCTTCTCCTTAGGCTCGTCCTTGACCTTTTGGATAACACGCGTGTCCTCATCAGAGGGCTGGGAGCGCTTGGTCTCCGGCTCAGCTGACTTCTCTACTGGGACAGCAGCAGCCTGAGGCTTGTCAGCCTTCTTCTTGGATTCCTCCTGCTGAGGAGTCTCCTGCTTAGGCTGTTCCTTCTGCTCCTTCTTCGGTGCAGGAATGACCGGGGCCGTTTCGTCAATGGAGACGCTGGAGTGCTTTGCCTCGGCCGGAGTTGCCTTGACCCTCTCAAGATTGCCGGTCAGCTCCGCAACCGAGATGCCGCCTTCATCAAGGCTGCGACGACGGCGGCGCGGGGCCTTCTCCTCGCCGGGTCGGTTCTTCGCGTTACGGGCCAGCAGCTCCGCAACTGTCAACTGTTTCTTGTCAGCCACGTTTCTTTCCTATTCCAGTCCCTTATCGGTACGGCGCAAAATGACACCTTCTCGGAGAGCCCAGGGGCAGATCTCCAACTTTTCGATTCCCAGGGCACGCATGCTCGCCTCGGCCACAAGGGCGCCGGCGACGATCTGATGCGATCGGGTAGAACTTACACCCTCAAGGTCTGCCCTGTCAGCTGCAGTCATACGAGAGATGAAGGAAATCAGCTGGCGCAGACCCGGCGCAGTGAGGGTGCGCTTGACGTAGGGACCCGCCGATGACGGTGCGGCACCGGTCAAACGAGCCAGCGTGCGGAAGGTTTTCGAAGTTCCCACGGCCAAGCCAGCGGGGCCCAGCGCGCGCATCTTATCGGCCACGCCGACCAGTTCCGCGTCAATGTAATCCCGCAACAAGTTCACCTTGGATTTCTCCGGCGGGTCAGTATCAAACCAGTTGTGGGTCAGGCGGCCCGCTCCCAGGTCGAGGGAGAAGGCCATCTCCGGATGCTCGTCGGTACCCGTGGATAACTCCAGCGAGCCACCACCAATATCCAGGTTGGTAATGCGGCCAGCGGACCAGCCGTACCACCGGCGGGCGGCGAGGAAGGTCAAGCGCGCTTCCTCCTCGCCCGACAAGATCTCTAGGCGCACGCCGGTTTGCTTTTCCACTTCGTCAAGGACCTCAGCCGAGTTCGTGGCTGAGCGCACGGCGGAGGTAGCAAAGGCGATGAACTCATCACAGCCCAGCTTCTGGCCCAGCTCGGCGGCCTCACCCACGGCGGAAATGAGCTTCTTCATGCCCTTCTCGTGGATGTTGCCGTTCTTGTCTAGCTGTTCCACCAGACGCAGCGGGGTCTTCCAATCGCTCATCGGCGAAGGCCGCCCACCAGTTGCGGCGTCGACCGCAACAAGGTGGACGGTATTACTTCCGACGTCTAATACACCTAATCGCACGCCTCCAGAGTAGTAGGTCTACCGTGGGTAGGTGTGAATCGCCCGAAATCGAATGAAGTTTACCTGGGTTTTCCTGCCTCCTCCCCCGCGGCAGCATCCATCTTGGCCGGCCGCGAAAAGGCCCCCGACTTCCCCAGAGAGTGGTTTGAATTTACGGATCCGAACGATCCACTCCATGTCTTTTCTATCGACCTGACCTGGCTCGAATCGCACTATGCCTGCCAGTTTGGAACGGAGAGGTGCCACGGCATCGATAAGCAACAGCCCGACGTCGGCTGTTGCGTTCACGGCGCCTACATGGCTGATGAGACGGATCGGGAGCAGCTTCACGACGCCGTCTCCCGCATGCCCGCCCGCTTCTGGCAGCACCGCCCAGAGGGGGTAGATGAGTTCCTCCAACACGGAGAACCTGAGGAGCTGGAACCCTGGCTGGAGTGGGATGAACTCGACGGCGACGATGGCGAGCCGGAACCGGCGCTCAAGACGCCGCTTGTCGACGGCGCCTGCATCTTCGCCAACCGCGCCGGCTGGCCCACAGGCGCGGGCTGCGCTATCCACCAGTGGGCGCTCGAGGCGGGCGAGGAGCTTACCGTGGTCAAGCCCGAAGTATGCTGGCAGCTTCCCATTCGCCGGCACGAAGACTATGAGGAGCGCCCCGACGGGGAGGAAATCCTGCGCACCACCATCGGCGAATATGACCGTCGCGGGTGGGGCAACGGCGGCGAGGACTTCGATTGGTATTGCTCGGCGGATCCCTCCTGCCACATAGCGGATGAGCCACTGTGGAAGTCGCAGAAAACCGAGCTCATCGCGCTACTCGGCGAGGAGAGCTACGAGATTCTGGCCACGCACTGCGAGGCCCGGGCGCGCTCCGGGGTCGACTTCCCGCGGCACCCAGCGGATCCTCGCGCTTAAGCCTCGAACTTGTAGCCGAGGCCGCGCACCGTCACGAGCTGCTGCGGGTGGGAAGGCTCGGCTTCGATCTTGGAGCGCAGGCGCTTGACATGAACGTCGAGAGTCTTGGTGTCACCCACGTAGTCGGCGCCCCAGATGCGGTCGATGAGCTGACCGCGGGTCAACACGCGCCCAGCGTTGCGCAGCAAGTACTCGAGAAGGTCGAATTCCTTGAGCGGCATGGAGACCGGTTCACCGGCGACAAGCACGGTGTGGCGCTCGACGTCCATGCGCACGCGACCGCCTTCCAGAATCTGATCGTCCGGCTCCTCCTCGGCGTTGTCAGAGGAGACGTCGTGGCCGCGGCGCAGCACCGCGCGGATGCGGGCGATGAGCTCGCGGGAGGAATAAGGCTTAGTTACGTAGTCATCAGCGCCAAGCTCGAGGCCCACGACCTTGTCGATTTCAGAATCGCGCGCAGTCACCATGATCACCGGCACGGAGGAGGTCGCACGCAGCTGCTTGCACACGTCAGTTCCGGACATTCCCGGCAGCATGAGGTCCAATAGGACGATGTCCACGTGATTCGCCGCAAACTGTTCGAGCGCGCTGGGCCCGTCTGGGGCGAGGAGTACGTCGAATCCCTCCTTTCGGAGGAGGAAGGCGAGGGGATCGGCCAGCGACTCTTCATCTTCAACGATGAGGATGGTGGTCATTGCGCTTTATCCTTTCGACGAGCTGCTACACGCGCCACGGCGCGCTGCAAACCAGGGGCGGCAGAGCTGACGGCTCCGTCTTCTATATTATCCCGATTAATAAGATTATCTGTTGGCTTTTCTTCCGCATATATAGGGAGCTCGATAGTGAACGTCGAGCCAGTTCCGGGGCGCGACCACAGCTTGATGTTGCCGCCGTGATTAGCCACGACGTGCTTCACAATGGCCAGGCCCAGGCCCGTTCCGCCGGTCTGCCGGGAGCGCGCCTTGTCCACGCGGAAGAAGCGTTCAAACACGCGCTTTTGATCCTCTGGGGCGATGCCAATGCCGCGGTCCGTGACGCGAATGTGAACGACCTTCCCGCCGACCACCTTCTGCGTTACCGACACCGGTAGTTCATCTGGCGAATAGTGGATGGCGTTGGAGATCAGGTTGGAAATCGCCGTCACCAGGAGGGACTTATCTCCCATCACCTTGACGCCTGCGGATTCGCCGCGGGTGAGCTGGTTGTGGTGGGAATCGGCAGCGAGTTGGTTGCGGGTGATGGCTTCATCAATGACCTCATCGAGGTCGAGCGGCTCCATCTCCGGGAGGGCCTCCGCCCCCTGCAACTTGGACAGGGAGATGAGCTCGCTGACCATGTCCGCCATGCGCGCCGCTTCCTTCTGCACCTTGCTACCGAAGTACTCGACGTGCTCGGGGTCCCCGGTGTCCTGGAGGAGCGCCTCGGCTAGCAGGGCGATGCCGCCCACCGGGGTCTTCAGCTCGTGCGACACGTTGGCCACGAAGTCACGACGAGCGGATTCCATGCGCACCGATTCGGATTCGTCGGTGCCGTAGACGATGACGAAGCGATCATCGTTGAGCGTCAGCGGCTGGACCACTGCGCGCACCTGAATCACGCGGTTACCGGTGCGCCGTTTGGGGATGGCGAGGTCCAGTGTGCGGGTCTCTTTGTCTTCAAAGACCTCTTCTGCGACCTTCCAAATGTCGGGGTTCACCGCACGGTCGTGCACCATCGACATTTCATGGGCAGCGGGGTTAGAGAAGATGACCTCTTTCGTGCGCGAAAGCACAGTCATTCCAGATGGGGAACCCCCCACGGCGAGGTGCAGAACCTGGCTAACACTGGTGACCTGGTTAGCGTCTGCATCACGAACGCGGCGGCGCTCCATCCGTTCACGGATCCGGGTGATCACCGGTATGGCCAGGCCGCAGGCCACCACACCGGCGAGGAAAGCGAGTACCAGTTCCACAATCATTCACACCCCTACAAAGAATCCCCAAGGAGTATAGGCTCCCTGGGGATCGTGCGCAGCACGCAGCTTCCTGGGCGGTTACTTCTTTCCGCCCTGGGCAGCCACGGCAGCGGCGCCGGCAGCAGCAGCTTCCGGATCCAGGTAAGTGCCGCCCGGGTTCACAACCGAACCGTCCTCGGTGATCTCGTAAACCAGCGGGATACCGGTCGGAATATTAAGTCCGGCAATCTCCTCATCGGAGATCTGATCCAGGTGCTTGACCAGTGCGCGCAGGGAGTTGCCGTGCGCGGCGATGAGAACGGTCTCACCCTTCTTGGCGCGCGGCAGAATCTCTTCCTCGAAATAAGGAACGAAGCGCTCGACGACGTCCTTCAGGCACTCGGTGCGCGGAACCTGATCCAGGCTGGCGTAGCGCGGGTCACCGGCCTGGGAGTACTCGGCGCCATCCTCCAGCTCAGGCGGCGGGGTGCCGTAAGAACGACGCCATGCCATGAACTGCTCCTCGCCGTACTTATCCTTGGTCTCTGCCTTATTAAGGCCCTGCAGGGCGCCGTAGTGGCGCTCGTTGAGGCGCCAGTCGCGCACAACCGGGATCCAGTGGCGGTCCGCAGCGTTGAGCGCAATATTGGCGGTGCGGATGGCACGGCGCAGCAGGGAGGTGTAGACGATATTCGGCAAGATGCCCTGTTCCTTGAGCAGCTCGCCGCCACGCTTGGCCTCGCCCTCACCCTTGGCGGTGAGGTTGACGTCAACCCAACCGGTGAACTGGTTGGACTCGTTCCATTCGGACTGTCCGTGTCGAAGTAGAATCAGCTTTCCGTTACTCATAAACACCAGCATGCCACGTTTTTCGACAGCGCGTCAGGTGGTTTTAATATCCGATTGCCCGGCGCGCGTGGCAATCCGGAATCTCGACACTCATCGCATCGGCGTAAATATTCTCCAGCTGGGTGGCCGCCGCTGCCCAGCTGAACTGTTGGGCGTGATCGACGGCGGCTTCGCCCATGGCGATGCGGCGGGGATCGTCGTCAAGCAGCTGCTCCAATGCGTCCGCCCAGTCCTGCGCTGAGTGTGAGTGGACGAGCAAGCCCGTGTCACCGTCCGCGACGGCGATGGGCAGCCCGCCGACGGCCGCGGCCACCACGGGCGTTCCGGAGGCCTGCGCCTCCATGGCCACCAGCCCGAAGGACTCGTTATAGCTGGGAACCGCGACGATATCCGCGGCCTGGTAGATGGCCACGAGCTCCTGCGGCGGGCGCGGGCTGAGGAAACGCACCACACGCTCCACCCCCAGCTCACGGGCCAGATTGTGATAGGTATCCGGAGAGGAATTCGCCCCGGAGGCCCCACCACAGATTACGACGCGCAAGCTGCGATCCGGATCGCGCTCCATCAGCTCCGCGGTAGCGCGAATCAGAACCTCGGGGCCTTTGAACTTTTGCAGGCGGCCCACGAACGCCACCACCTTGGTGTGCAGCGGGATGCCCAGCTGGCGGCGGGCGCGCTCCGTCATGCGGTCCGTTCCCGGGGTATACAGCTCGGTGTCCGCACCCGGGGAGACCACGACGATCCTTTCCGGGGAGGCGTCGTAATGCTCGATCAGATCGCGGGTTTCCTGGGCGGTGTTGACCACGAGGATGTCAGCGTTATCCACCAGTTGCTGCTCGCAAATGCGACGCGCCTCGGTTTCCGGGGTGTCATCGAGCGTGCGGTGCACGTTCTTCACAGCAGCCAAGGTGTGCGCGGTGTGGACGAGAGGAATATCCCACAGATCGCGCAGCAACCAGCCCACTTGGCCGGAGAGCCAGTAATGGGAGTGGATGACGTCATACTCCACCTCAAAACAGCGCGCGAAGTTGAAGATGCCGCCCGTGAACGCGGCCAGCTGGGTGGGCAGTTCCTCTTTGCTGAGGCCTTCATAGGGCCCCGCCACAATGTTGATGACGCGCAGGCGTTCCTCGACGTCCACCACTTCCCCCTGACTGGGGCGCGTGGCGCGAGTGAAAATATCGACCTCTACGCCGAGGCGTGCGAGCTGGCGGGCAGTGTTGAGAACATAGACGTTCATGCCGCCCGCGTCCCCGGAACCGGGCTGTTCAAGGGGTGAGGTGTGCATGGAAATCATCGCGATGCGCATAATTTTCCAGTGTATCCCGAAACGAGCCGCGTTATACTGGCCCGTACCTCAACCTACGCGACCGAAAGGTGAATCGATGTCGGCATACGAGTCCAAGGCGTGGCTCCAGTACTACCCGGAGTGGACCCCGCACAGCTTGGAGTACGGGGACACCACGCTTCTCGACGTTTACGACAACAACCTCGCGCTCCACCCCGACAAGCCGGCAACCTACTTCTTCGGCCGCACGCAGACCTATGCCGAGCTGGACAAGCAGGTCCGCCGCGCAGCCGCCGGCCTCCGCGCCTTCGGCGTGCGCCCGGGGGACCGCGTGGCCATCGTCGCCCCCAACTGCCCGCAGTTCATCTCCGCCTTTTGGGCCGTGCTCAAGTTAGGCGCCATCGCGGTGCTGCACAATCCGCTTTACACCGCCCACGAGCTGGAGGGCCTGTTTAAGAACCACGGCGCACGCATCGCCATTGCGTGGGATAAGACGGCCTCCACGTTGGAGAAGCTGCGTCCGACGACCTCCCTGGAGACCGTCGTCTCCATCAACATGATCAACGCGATGCCGACTCCGCAGCGCCTAGCCCTGCGCCTGCCGATTCCGCCGCTGAAGTCCAAGCGCGATCAGCTCACCGCCCCGGCCCCGAATACGGTGCCGTGGGAATCCCTCGTGGGCAACGCGATTGGCGGCGATGGTTCTGACGTCATCACCCCAGAGGAAGTCACCAAGGACACCACCGCGCTCATCCTCTACACCTCCGGCACCACCGGCAGCCCCAAGGGCGCGGAGCTGACCCACGGTAACCTCTTCTCCAACCTCTTGATGGGCAAGCACTGGGTACCGGGCCTGGGTGATTCCCCCGAGCGCATGCTCGCAGCGCTCCCCTTCTTCCATGCCTATGGCCTGACCATGAACGCCACCTTGGCGCCGCTCATCGCCAGCGAGCTGGTTCTGCTTCCGAGCCCGCAGATGCCGCTCATCATGGATCTGATGAAGAAGCACACCCCGACGTGGGTGCCGGGTGTGCCGACCTTGTACGAGCGCATCGTGGCGAAGGCGGAAGAAAACGACGTCTCCCTCGACGGCGTGCGCGCGGCCTTCTCCGGCGCTTCGACCCTGCCGGTCAATACCGTGGAGAAGTGGGAAAAGTACACCGGCGGCATGCTCGTGGAAGGCTATGGCCTCACGGAGTGTTCGCCGATCATCGTGGGTAACCCCATGAGCGATGATCGCCGCCCCGGCTACGTGGGCATCCCCTTCCCGGACACGGAGATTCGCATCGCCAACCCGGACAACCTGGATGAGACCATGCCCGATGGTCAGGAGGGCGAGGTTCTCGCTCGCGGCCCGCAGATTTTCAAGGGTTACTTCGGCGATGAGGAAGCCACTAAGAAAGCCTTCCACAATGGCTGGTTCCGCACGGGTGATATGGGCGTGATGGAAGAGGACGGTTTCATCCGTCTAGTCAGCCGCATCAAAGAAATCATCATCACCGGTGGCTTCAACGTCTACCCGGGCGAGGTTGAGGAAACACTGCTGGACCACCCGGACGTGGCGGAGGCCGCCGTGGTGGGCCGCCCGCGTTCGGACGGCTCCGAGGACGTCGTGGCCTGCATCGTGCTGAACGACGGCGCCGCGCTCGATCCCGACGGCCTCAAGAGCTTCTGCCGCGAGCGCCTCACCCGCTACAAGGTTCCGCGCACCTTCTACCACTTCGAGAAGCTGGCCACGGACCAGCTGGGCAAGATTCGCCGCCGCGAGGTTCAGCAGGATCTGCTCGAGCGTCTCAAGGCCGAGAAGTAGCACTCCATAACCCCGGAGCGATCCCTGCGTGATAAACGCACATCGCCGGGGTTATTGATTTGTCCCGAAAAGATTTCGTTACGTTAAGCAACTTTGCTAAGTTTTGCGAGACTTCTGTCACAGATTGGTTATACTGTTCCAAACATAACAAGTTTGACCACCTAAGGAGTTCGCGAACATGTCCGAATCCCCTGCCCAGGCATCCTCCGCCTTTGAGTCGAAAGCCTGGCTCCAGTATTACCCTGAGTGGACTAAGCCCAATCTGGATTACGGCACCGAAACGCTCTTGGACTCCTACCGAGAAACCGTGGAAGAGTTCGGCGAAAGGCCCGCCACGTGGTTCTTTGGCCACCAAATGACCTACCGCGAACTCGATACCCACGTGCGCGCCGCCGCGGCGGGCCTCAAAGCCTTCGGTATTCGCCCCGGCGATCGCGTCGCCGTAGCGCTCCCCAACTGCCCCCAGCACGTGGCGGTCTTCTACGCCATCTTGAAACTCGGGGCGACCGTCGTGGAGCACAACCCGCTCTACACCGCGGCTGAGCTCGAGCCCCTCTTCCAAGATCACGCCGCCCGCGTGGCCGTGGTGTGGGATAAGGCGAGCCCGGTCTTTGAGGAGCTGCGTGATACCACGCCGCTCGAAACGATCGTTACGGTCAACATGATCGAGGCCATGCCGCGCCCCAAGCAGCTGCTACTGCGCTTGCCGCTTCCCATCATTAAGGACAAGCGCGCCGAGCTCTCAGTTCCCGCCCCTAACACCGTTCCGTGGAGCACGCTCACCGGGCGCGCCATCGGCGGACAAGGCCAGAAGCTACAGGATGCCAAGGTCAACCGCGAAGATACCGCGCTGATCCTTTACACCTCCGGAACCACTGGCAAGCCCAAAGGCGCGGAGTTAACCCACTCCAACCTGTACTGCAACATGAAGATGGCGGAAGCGTGGGTCCCCGAAATCGGCAAGAAGCCCGAGCGCATGCTCGCTGCCCTCCCCCTCTTCCACGTCTATGGCCTCACCCTCATCGCAGCCCTCGGCGTACACATTGGCGGCGAGTTGGTCCTCACCCCGGCGCCAAAGATTCCGCTGCTCCTCGACATTATGAAGAAGCGCCGCCCCACGTGGATGCCGGGTGTACCCACGATCTACTCCAAGGTCATGGAGGCAGCCAAGGAACAGAACATCGATCTCCACGGCATCGAAAACAGTCTCTCGGGTGCAGCGGCGTTGCCAGAGGACATCGTTGAGGAATGGGAAACACTCACCGGTGGCCTACTCGTGGAAGGCTACGGGCTCACGGAAACCTCGCCGATTGTCGCTGCAAACCCGCTCAACAAGAGCCGCCGCCCCGGCTACATCGGCATTCCCTTCCCGGATACCGAGGTGCGCATCGGCAACCCAGACAACCTCAGCGAGACCCAGCCGGATGGCACCGCGGGCGAGCTTCTCGTGCGCGGGCCGCAGGTATTCAAGGGTTACTTCAACATGCCGGAGGCCACCGAGCAGTCCTTCCACGATGGTTGGTACCGCACGGGCGACATGGCGATCATGGAGTCCGATGGCTTCATCAAGATCGTCTCCCGCATCAAGGAGATGATCATTACCGGCGGTTTCAATGTGTACCCGGCCGAGGTGGAAGACGTTATCCGCCAGCACCCGGACGTCACCAACGTGGCCATCGTCGGCCGCCCGCGCGCGGATGGCTCCGAGGATGTCGTGGCCTGCATCATCCTGGAGGATGGCGCGGTGCTCGATCCGGAGGGCCTCAAGGATTACTGCCGCGAGCGCCTGACCCGCTACAAGGTACCGCGTACCTTCTACCACTTCGAGCACCTGGCCTCCGACCAGCTGGGCAAGGTCCGCCGCCGCGAAGTGCAGAAGGACCTCCTAAAACTGCTCGGCGAAGAGGCCCCCGCCTAGGCCGCGCGGTCGATATAGCGCATCACGCGCGTGGGGTTGAAGGTTCGGTAGAACGCTTCACCAGCACCGACAAGCTGGCTCACCAACGTGCTGAGCTGCCAATCTAGCTGTTCGTCGGTGTAGCCCCACTTCGTGGGAATGCGGGCCGTGGTCACCAAGACGAGGTCCTGCTCTTGGCCGCCATCGAGGTTCACGGCCTCGATGCGCGCGGAGTAAACGTATTGATCATCGTTCATAAACTCAGCCCAGCGCACGAGCGCATCCAGGTCACACGCGCAGCGGCCGGAGGGGGTGACGAGGCTGAGCTCAATATCCCCGGAGCCATCGAGGGCGGATTCAATGGCGATCGTGTGCTCATTGATGAGGATGCTCACGGCCCCGTTCTTGTTATCCACCACGTGGATGGGCGTGCCGATCATCGCCAAGCGTGTGGCGCGTTCATGTACCCGCCACATCCCCACTACTGACACCCCATAGGCCTCACTGAAATAGTGAGGCGACACCGGCTTGAGCCCAGAGCCTTTCCGCGGCTTTGAGCGATCTTCCGAAAATTGCTCATCCAAGCGCGCGAAGACCGCTGACATCTCGGCCGCATAGCCCGCGATAATGCTCTTGAGCTGAGCATTCGTGGCCGTCGACGGCAGATAGGGCGGCGCGAAGACCCGCAGGTGGGTATGCATAGCGGAGCTTCCACAGGGCTCGGCCACGAGGCTGCCGGATATTGCACCGCCGTTGAGATCGTTGACTTCCATACGCAACGGCTGCCGGTCCGGGTCGAAGCACACCGCGCCGCCCCAATACCCAAGGACGCAGAGGCCGCCCATCTCTTCGTTGACGTCGATGCTTAAGAATCCGCCCGCAATCTTGATGGTGGGCATGCCGGTCGAGGAATCCTCCTCAAGCTTTCCGGCCAGCTTGGTCATGGTTTTGATAACTCGGCTTTTGCTGAGCCGAGCCGGTGTCTTAGTCGTTTTCTCTGGTGTTGATTGAGACATAGTCCCCCCTAGTTTTTCTTTTCATTCATGCTGCGCGGGCCGATGCCGAGCCACCCCTGCTCCTCCCCGAGCCGCTGCAGTGAGCCCGAGGATACAAAAGGTTGGGCAACTTCGCGCGGCGAGCGCTGAGAAAGAGTGCCCCCGCCACCAAACGTGAGAAAAACCTCACATTTTCCGCGCGGGAGACAGCTTTGCGCGAAAGCTTCGACTACGGTGGCACATCATGATTGTTCTGTAGGGCTAACTAATCCTGCCCACAGCTCTTCATAAAACCGTTCCCCATCAGCTCAAAAGAGGAAAGATGCCTGTTACTATGCTGCATTCCATGCCCCGCCCGGCCGTGCTTTTCGCCGGACAAGGCTCCGATTGGCAGGGTTTCATCACCACCGCCGCGCAGACTGCCGCCACCGCTGACTCCCTGCGCGAGGCCCTCGCCCAGGCCCGCAGCCTCACCGGCCCCGCCGCACGCACCATTGCCTCCACGTGCCCTGGCGCACTTGAGCGCCTCGAGCAGCTCATTGATGGTTCCGTCGAGCCCAATTCCCTCGACTCTCTGCCGGCAGTGTCCATCCCCGGCATCGTCCTTGGCCAGATTGCTGCCATCGAGCAGCTGCGTGATCTCGGCGTCGACATCGACGAGCGCGCTGGGCATTCGCAGGGAAGCTTGGGCGAGATGGCCGTCGACAAGCCAGTAGAAGCCCTGGCTCTGGCCATCCTGATGGGCACCGCAGCCAGCGCGGTCAACGGCTCCGACCCGCGCCCCCAGATGCTGTCCATCCGGGGCCTGGAGCGCAGCTTCGTCACTGAGCACCTACACGGCACCGCAGCCATCGCCGTGGTCAACGGCCGCCGCCACTTCGCGCTGTCCGGCAACCCGGAGGACCTGGCTGCCACCCGCACCGCCATCGAAGAGGCCGTGAAGAGCTTCAACGCCGAGCTGGAGAAGCGCACCATCGGTGGCGATGAGCTCAGCCCGCGCTTCGATGAGCTGCCCGTGGCCCTTCCCTTCCACAACGCGGTTCTCGCGCCGGCGGCTGAGCGCACCGTGGCGCTGGCTCAGAAGTGCGGCCTCGACGTGGATGAGGCCCGCACCCAGGCCGAGGCCATCCTGGTCAACGAACACGACTGGCCGGCCACGCTGGCCGCGCTCAACTCCGAGCACCTCATCGTTCTCGACCGCGCCTTGGCGAACATCACCCGCCGCGTGGTGCAGGGAACCGGGGTGACGGTGGTCTCCGCCGCCGCCCCGCAGGAGCTCGATGCGCTGGCGACGCCGGGCAATGAACTGCCCAAGGCCCTGAACTACGCTGACTTCGCCCCGCGCACCATCGAGCTTCCGAACGGCCGCACCTATACCCAGACCCGCTTCTCCGATCTCACGGGCCTGTCCCCGATCATGCTGGGTGGCATGACGCCGACCTCCGCTGATGGAGAGATCGTGGCCGCGGCAGCCAACGCCGGCCACTGGACGGAGATGGCCGGCGGCGGCATGTACTCCGATGAGGTTTTCCGCGCCCACCTGGCCACAATGGAGCAGCACCTGCGCCCGGGCCGCACGGCGCAGTTCAACACCATGTTCTTCGACCGCTTCCTGTGGAACCTCCACTTCGGCCAGGCGCGCATCGTGCCCAAGGCGCGCGCGGCCGGTGCGGCTTTCAACGGCGTGTGCATCTCCGCCGGCATTCCGGAAGTAGAGGAGGCCGGCGAGCTGCTGGACCGCCTCCACGCCGACGGTTTCCCCTTCATCTCCTTCAAGCCCGGTACCGCAAAGCAAATCCGCGATGTCCTGGCCATCGCCACGGCCTACCCGGAGGATCGCATCATCATGCAGGTCGAGGACGGCCACGCCGGCGGCCACCACTCCTGGGTCAACCTGGATGACATGCTGCTGGATACCTACGCCGAAATCCGCCAGCACCCCAACGTCTACCTGGCAGTCGGCGGCGGCATCGCCTCCCCGGACCGCGCCACCTCCTACCTCACCGGTGAGTGGGCGAAGAAGCACGGTATGCCGGCCATGCCTGTCGACTCCGTCTTCCTCGGCACCGTCGCCATGGCCACCAAGGAGGCCAAGGCCACTGATTCGGTGAAGGACCTGCTGGTCAACACCGCCGGTATCAGCCCGGAGCAGAACGACGGCTGGGTAGGCCGCGGCACCGGTGCGAACGGCGTGGCATCCTCGCAGTCCCACCTTTTGGCAGATATCCACGACCTCGATAATTCCTTCGCCGCAGCTTCTCGTCTGATTACGAGCCTGAGCATCGAGGAGTACCCAGCACACCGCCAGGAAATCATCGACGCCCTGGCCAAGACCTGCAAGCCCTACTTCGGCGATGTCGAGTCCATGACCTACGCCGAGTGGATCGAGCGTTTTGTGACGCTGGCCCACCCGTTTGTGGATCCGACGTGGGATGACCGCTTCTTCGATCTCCTCCACCGCGTCGAAGCCCGCCTGAACCCGGCGGACCACGGCCAGATTGAAACCCTCTTCGCAAGCCTTGAGGACGTCCACGACGCCCCCGCAGCCGCAGCGAAGCTGCTGGAGGCTTACCCCGCCGCACGCACCACCGAGGTCTCGGCGCGCGATGCCGCCTGGTGGATTTCCCTGCACTACAAGCACGTCAAGCCCATGCCGTGGGTACCGGCCCTGGACGGTGACCTGAAGTCCTGGTTCGGCAAGGACACGCTCTGGCAGGCGCAGGATGAGCGCTACACCGCTGACCAGGTGCGCATCATCCCCGGCCCCGTGGCCGTGGCGGGTATTACCAAGAAGAACGAGCCGGTGGCAGACCTGCTTGCCCGCTTCGAGCAGGCCACCACGGATGCGCTGCTGGAGCAGGGATCGACCCCGCAGAAGGCTTTCTCCCGCCTGAATTCCGCCGCCGATGAGGCCGCGTTCCTGCGTACTTCCCCGACCCTGCTGTGGCACGGCCACCTCATGGCCAACCCGGCTTATGAGATGGATGAGAACGCCTTCGACCTGCGCCAGGATGCCGAGGGCAACTGGGAGATCGTCATCACGGCCGACTCCTACTGGGATGACCTGCCGGAGGAGCAGCGCCCCTTCTACGTCCGCGAGGTCACCGTCCCTGTGGACCTGCCGGAGGATGTAGCCACGGGTGGCTCCCCGGTGGTCTCCGAGGAGCGCCTGCCCAACTCCGTCTTCACCCTCCTGGAGGGCCTGGCTGGTGTCGGCTCCACGGCGGAGCAGGGCGATGAAATCACGGAGATGCCCACCGTCGAGTCGGGCTACTCCTTCCACTTCCCTGCCTCGCTGCTCTCCGCACACAGCGCGGTGACCTGCGGCGATGCTGCAGCCGAGAAGGCCGGCACCCCGGATGTTCTGGTCGGCCCGTGCTGGCCGGCCATCTACGCCGCGCTCGGCTCCGGCCGCCTGGAGGACGGCTACCCGGTCATCGAAGGCCTGCTCAACGCGGTGCACCTGGACCACGTCATCGACCTGCGCGTGCCGCTGGAGCAGCTTGCCGACGGCCGCCAGATCGACGTCACCTCCTCCTGCACCGCCATCGAGGAATCCGTCTCCGGGCGCATCGTCACGGTGGAGCTGGAGCTCAAGGACCACGCCTCCGGTGATGTCGTGGCCACGCAGATGCACCGCTTTGCCATCCGTGGCCGCGCCACCGGCACCGCCGCACCGAGCCAAGCACCGGAGTGGGGCGGCGGCAAGTCCGCCACCAAGGTGGTGCCGACGCCGCGCTCCTTCGTCGACCGCGCCACCGTCACCGCCCCGCAGGACATGACGCCCTTCGCTCTAGTCTCCGGTGACTACAACCCGATTCACACTTCCTATAACGCGGCCCAGCTGGTGAACCTACAGGCACCGCTGGTGCACGGCATGTGGCTCTCGGCCGCCGCACAGCAAGTGGCCGGGCGCCATGGCCGCGTGGTGGGGTGGACCTACTCCATGTACGGCATGGTGCAGCTGGGCGATGACATCGAGGTCACCGTTGAACGCGTCGGCCGCAAGGGCATCCACCAGGCCCTCGAAGTCACCTGCCGCATCGACGGCGAGGTGGTCTCCCGCGGCCAGGCCCTGCTTGCCGCGCCGACCACGGCGTATGTCTACCCCGGCCAGGGAATCCAGGCCGAAGGCATGGGCAAGGGCGACCGCCAGGCCTCCCCGGCAGCGCGCGAAGCGTGGCGCCGTGCTGATGCGCATACCCGCGAGAACCTCGGCTTTAGCATCCAGAAGGTCATCGATGAGAACCCGACGGAGCTCACCGTCCGCGGCACCACCTTCCGACACCCGCAAGGCGTGCTGCACCTGACCCAGTTCACGCAGGTGGCCCTGGCTGTAGTGGCCTATGCCCAGACCGAGCGCCTGCGCGCCGAGGACGCCCTGGCCCCGACCTCCTACTTCGCCGGCCACTCCCTGGGCGAGTACACCGCGCTAGCCTCGCTGGCGAATATCTTCGACCTTGAAGGTGTCATCGACATCGTCTACTCCCGTGGTTCCGCCATGGGCAGCCTGGTCCCGCGCGATGCGGAGGGCAACTCCGAATACGCCATGGCGGCACTGCGCCCGAACATGGCGGGCATTGATGCCGACAACGTCGACGCCTGGGTGGCTGAGGTCGCCGAGGCCACCGGCGAGTTCCTGGAGATTGTTAACTACAACATCCGCGGCCAGCAGTACTCCGTCGCCGGCACCAAGAAGGGGCTCAAGGCCCTGGTGGACAAGGCCAATGCCATCGCCCCGCGCGCGGCCGTCATGGTCCCGGGCATCGACGTTCCTTTCCACTCCCGCGTGCTGCGCGAGGGCGTTCCGGCCTTCGCGGAGAAGCTCGATGAGCTCCTGCCGCAGGAGCTGGATCTGGACGCCCTGGTAGGCCGCTACATCCCGAACCTGGTGGCCCGCCCCTTCGAGCTGACCCAGGACTTCGTCGATGCCGTGGCACCGCTGGCTCCCTCCGGCAAGCTGGACGGGCTGAAGGTGGAGGACCTCTCCGAGCACGAGCTCGCCCGCCTGCTGCTCATCGAGCTGCTGTCCTGGCAGTTCGCTTCGCCCGTTCGTTGGATTGAGACCCAGGAACTCCTCTTCGGCAAGGTCGAGCAGATCATCGAGGTCGGCCTGGCTTCTTCCCCGACGCTGACCAACCTGGCCACCCGCTCGCTGGCCGTCGCCGGCATCCCGGAGGGCACCATCCGCGTGCTCAACGTGGAGCGCGACCAGGAGCAGGTCATGCTTGCCGACGTCTCCGAAGCCCCCGCCGCCGAACCGGCTCCGGAATCCGACGCCGAAGAGGCACCGCAGGCGAACGAAGCACCAGTCGAAACTGCCGAGGCTCCGGCCGCCGCACCAGCTCCTGCACCTACCGCGGCAGCTGCGAGCGACGCCCCCGAGCTGCGCTTCGGTGCGGCGGAGGCCATCATGGTGCTCTTCGCCTTCCAGAACAAGATCCGCGTGGATCAGATCACGGACTCCGACACCGTGGAAGAGCTGACCAACGGCGTGTCCTCGCGCCGCAACCAGCTGCTCATGGACATGTCCGCGGAAATCGGCGTGCCGGCCATCGATGGCGCCGCCGATGCCGACGTGGCCACGCTGCGCGAGAAGGTCGCCACCGCCGCCCCGGGCTACTCCGCTTTCGGCCCGGTGCTGGGTGAGGCCGTGGGCGCGCGCCTGCGCCAGCTCTTCGGCGCTGCGGGCCTCAAGCCCACCGCCGTGGCGGACTACGTCACCGGAACCTGGGGCCTGCCCGAATCCTGGGTTGCCCACGTCGAGGCGGAGATCCTGCTCGGCTCCCGCGAGGAGGACTCCGTGCGCGGCGGCTCGCTGAGCACCGTGCCGGCCACGGCCACCTCCAAGTCCGCAGCACACGAGCTGATCGACGCCGCCGTCCAGGCCGTCGCCGCTACCCACGGCGCCTCCGTATCCAAGGGCGCTGCCGCCGGTGGTGCCGGTGGCGGTGCCGTGGTCGACTCCGCTGCTTTGGATGCCTTCGCCGAGACCGTCACCGGTGAGAGCGGCGTGCTGGCTACTGTCGCCCGCCAGGTTCTCTCCCAGCTGGGCTTGGACTCCGAACCGGAGCTCATCGAGGCACCTGATACCACCGTCATCGATGCCGTCGAGGCAGAGCTCGGCTCCGGCTGGCTCAAGTCCGTTACTCCCTCCTTCGATGCGAACAAGGCCGTGCTTTTCGACGACTCCTGGGCCATCGCCCGCGAGCGCCTCGCCCGCCTGGCGCTGGGCCAAGCCGAGTACCCAGTGGACAGCTTCCGCGGTGCCGGCGAGGACCTAGCGCGTCAGGCCCGCTGGTGGAAGCGCGAGGATATCGCGAAAGCCGCCATGGACACCGCCCCCGGCGCGTTTGCCGGTGAGGTTGCCCTGGTCACGGGTGCCGCCCCTGGTTCCATCGCCACCGCGCTGGTGGAGCGCCTGCTGGAGGGTGGTGCGACCGTCATCATGACCGCCTCCCGTGTCAGCCAGGCCCGCAAGGAATTCGCGCGCACGCTCTACGCCGAGCACGGCGCTGCCGGTTCCGCCCTGTGGCTGGTCCCGGCGAACCTGTCCAGCTTCCGCGATATTGACGCGCTCATCGACTGGATTGGCACCGAACAGCGCGAGTCCGTGGGCAACGAGGTCAAGATCCTCAAGCCCGCGCTGACCCCGACGCTGGCCTTCCCCTTCGCCGCGCCGAGTGTCTCCGGCTCGCTAGCGGATGCCTCCGGAACGACCGAGACGCAGGCCCGCCTGCTGCTCTGGTCCGTCGAGCGCACCATTGCGGGGCTGGCGAGGTTGAGCCAGGGGGACGTCGACAAGCGCTGCCACGTTGTCCTGCCAGGCTCGCCCAACCGCGGCACCTTCGGTGGCGACGGCGCCTACGGCGAGGTCAAGGCCGCGCTCGATGCCATCCTCAACAAGTGGAAGGTCGAGGCCGGCTGGCCGCAGGGTGTCACCCTGGCTCAGGCCAAGATCGGCTGGGTTGCTGGCACGCACCTCATGGGCGGCAACGATGGACTGGTGCCCGCCGCCGAGAAGGCCGGAATCAAGGTGTGGAGCCCGGAGGAGATTTCCGCCGAGCTCATGGACCTGGCCAGCGCCGACTCGCGCGAGCAGGCAGCTCACGCCCCGGTGGAGAAGGACCTCACCGGCGGCTTGGAAGGCTTCTCCCTCAAGGAGCTTGCTGCCGATGTGGAGCCGGCCGAAACCACTGGCGCAGCTGCATATGAAGAAAAGGACGCCCCCGCCACCATCACCGCGCTGCCCAACCAGGTGCAGGCAGTACAGCCTGGCTTGGAGGAAGAAGTTGGCCAGGTCACCACGGACCTGGAGGATATGGTGGTCATCGCCGGTATCGGCGAGGTCTCCTCGTGGGGCTCCGGCCGCACGCGCTTCGAGGCCGAGTATGGCCTGCAGCGTGATGGTTCCGCGGAACTAACCGCCGCTGGCGTACTGGAGCTGGCCTGGATGACCGGGCTGGTGGAATGGCGCGAGGACCCGCACCCGGGCTGGTTCGTCGTGGAGAGCGATGAGGAGATCGCCGAAGAGGACATCTTCGAGCGCTTCCGCGATGAGGTCGTCGCACGCTCCGGCGTGCGCACGCTGACGGATAAGTATCATCTCACCGACCGCGGTTCCATCGACCTGACCACCGTCTTCCTGGACCGCGACGTCACCTTCACCGTGGATTCGGAGGCCACCGCCCGCGATATCCAGGACGCGGATCCGGAGTTCGTCACCATCGTCGAGGTGGACGGCGAATGGCAGGTCACCCGCCGCCAGGGTGCGACCGTCAAGGTCCCGCGCAAGGCCACGCTGACCCGTACCGTCGCCGCGCAGATGCCGGATGATTTCGACGCCGCCAAGTGGGGCATCCCGGAGCACATGCTCGACTCCCTGGACCGCATGGCGGTGTGGAACCTGGTCAGCGCGGTGGATGCCTTCACCCAGGCCGGCTTCTCCCCGGCGGAGCTGCTGCGCTCCATCCACCCGGGCCAGGTGGCCACCACGCAGGGCACCGGTATCGGCGGCATGGAGTCCCTGCACAAGGTCTTCGTCACCCGCTTCCTCGGTGAGGAGCGCCCGTCGGACATCCTGCAGGAGGCCCTGCCGAACGTCATCGCGGCGCACACTATGCAGTCGCTCGTGGGCGGCTACGGTTCCATGATTCACCCGATTGGTGCCTGCGCTACCGCAGCGGTGTCGATTGAGGAAGCCGTGGACAAGATTGCCCTGGGCAAGGCCGACGTGGTCGTGGCCGGCGGTATCGACGATGTCCAGGTGGAATCCCTCCAGGGCTTCGGCGACATGAACGCCACCGCGGAGACCGCGAAGATGACCGCCAAGGGAATCGATGATCGCTTCATCTCCCGCGCCAATGACCGCCGCCGCGGCGGCTTCCTCGAAGGCGAGGGCGGCGGCACGGTCCTGCTCGTTCGTGCCTCACTAGCAGCCGACTTAGGACTGCCGGTGCTCGCGGTGGTCGCCCACGCGGCCTCCTATGGCGACGGCGCCCACACCTCCATCCCGGCCCCTGGCCTGGGCGCTCTGGGTGCTGGCCGCGGCCGGGAGAACTCCCGCCTGGCGCGCTCGCTGCGCGGTCTGGGCCTCACCCCCAACGACGTCAGCGTCCTGTCTAAGCACGACACTTCCACCAACGCCAACGATCCCAACGAGTCGGAGCTGCACTCCCTGCTGTGGCCAGCGATTGGCCGCGATGAGGATCAGCCGATGTTCGTCATCTCCCAGAAGACACTCACCGGCCACTCCAAAGCGGGTGCCGCGCTCTTCCAAACCGGCGGCATCATCGACGTCTTCCGCACGCACCGCATCCCGGCGAACGTGTCCCTGGACTGCGTCGACCCGCTCATCGCCCCGAAGGCGCCGAACCTGGTGTGGCTGCGCTCCCCGCTGGACCTCGGCTCTGCGGGCCACAGCGTGAAGGCCGCGGCACTGACCTCGCTTGGCTTCGGCCACGTCAGCGCGCTCATCGTCTACGCCCACCCCGGCGTGTTCGAGCAGGCCGTGTCCCAGCAGCGTGGGGCGGATGCCGCTGCCGAGTGGCGGAAGCGCGCCGAGCAGCGCCTGCGCGCCGGCCGCGCCCACTTCGAGGCCGGCATGCTCGGCCGCGCACCGCTCTTCGAGGTCATCGACGGCCGCCGCCTCCCAGCACGCGACGCCAAGGTGATGATTGACGGCTACGGCCTCGTCGACGCCGACAAGGCCGCGGAAATCTCCATGCTCCTCGACGCCGATGCGCGCCTGGGCGCAAACGGGGAGTTCCCGAGTGTGTAGTCGTTAGCAATTAGGGCCAGTTCGTACTGGCTTAAGGGACATTTCGTGTGGATAAACC
>NZ_KV805176.1:0-230 GCF_001811545.1 Corynebacterium sp. HMSC074A09
GCCTGCTCGAACACGCCGGGGTGGGCGTAGACGATGAGCGCGCTGACGTGGCCGAAGCCAAGCGAGGTCAGTGCCGCGGCCTTCACGCTGTGGCCCGCAGAGCCGAGGTCCAGCGGGGAGCGCAGCCACACCAGGTTCGGCGCCTTCGGGGCGATGAGCGGGTCGACGCAGTCCAGGGACACGTTCGCCGGGATGCGGTGCGTGCGGAAGACGTCGATGATGCCGCCGGT
>NZ_KV805177.1:0-81606 GCF_001811545.1 Corynebacterium sp. HMSC074A09
AAAGATGTGCTTGCCTACTTTGATATCGGTGCGTCCAACGGCCCCGTCGAGGCGATCAACGGCAGACTCGAACACTTACGCGGCATCGCCCTAGGATTTAAAAACCTCAACCACTACATCTTGCGATGCCTAATCCACTCCGGACAACTACAGGACAAAATCAACGCACTCTAAAACCGGAAGGGCCACTTAATCGTTTTTGGCCATCGCAGTATTCTGCCGCTGGACACCCAGATACTGCGAGTACGCAAGTACTTCCAACGCAGGAACAGGGTGCTTGACGACGCTTCCTTTTGCCCACCACCATAGGCAGCCTGATGCCCGTGAATTTTAGAAAGGACGATAACGCACATCTAGTGCGCTTGAATTAGTTGAGTCTAAAACTGCTTGGAGTCAAGAACTTGTGGAGGGACCCCACAAGGCTATTTCCCGACGATAAGCTTTCTCTTCGTCGGGGAAAGTAGTCAAGCTAGACGGCGGTTAAGATCCTCGGACCAATTGGCAATCTCCCGTCCTAAGTAGTCGACGTAACGGCGACGGTCTTCCTCATCCAAACCCTGAATCTGAGCAATAAGCGCATTAGTGTTGTCAGGTTTTGAAATGGTTGGCTTTATCAATCTAATCCCACTACCTAATTCGCATAGTGACCGCGGTATTTCTCCATAATTGCCTCAATATCCCGGAATAGCGCCGGCCCGTACTTCGGGTGGCGCAGACCAAACTCCACACTGGCAGGGATAAAACCTGCCGGGTTTCCCAAGTCGTGGCGAATACCGTCGTGCACAACAACGTGGACTGGATGCCCCTCGGAGATGAGCAAGTCGATGGCGTCGGTCAACTGAAGCTCCCCGCCTTTGCCCGGAGTGATGCGACGCAAAGCATCAAAAATAGCGCGGTCAAGCAGGTAGCGGCCAGTTGCGACGAGGTTCGACGGCGCATCCTCTGCCGCGGGCTTTTCTACCATCCCGACGACCTTCTTCACTCCATCCTCACCGGTGTCCTGGATGTCGAACACACCGTAATTCGAGACATCCTCGGGTTCCACTTCCACAGCCAACAGCACTGAACCGCCATGCTCCTGGCGCACACGAATCATCTCACTCATGGCGGCGGTGGGCTCAATGACGTCATCGGGAAGCATGACAGCAAAGTAGTCTTCATCGTCATCTAGCACGGTCTCCGCCAAGCCAACTGCATGGCCCAAGCCCAATGGCTTGTCCTGCACAACCGCTACTGGTTGGATGATCTGCGCGGCACGCTCCACCTTCGCCGCCTGCTCGTCCTTGCCGCGTGCACGCAGAATCTCCACAAGTTCAGGAAACTCATCAAAGTGCCGCATAACCTCGTCCTTGTTAGGAGAGGTAACAATCGCCAACCTCGTTGCCCCAGCACCCGCGGCCTCCTCGGCAATCATCTCAATGCCAGGAGTGTCCACGACTGGAAGCAACTCCTTCGGGACAGTCTTCGTAGCAGGCAGGAAGCGCGTCCCCATACCCGCTGCGGGGACCACGACGGTACGCAATCTCATCATCTAAGCCCTTTCACCACTTGAAATCATCATACGAGGCTATTGATTGCTGTCGCCATCTTCATACGCAGGTAGAGACCGCTATTAACAATAGATCATCCTTTGCGACCTATACAGGACGCAGGCTGTGAACGCCTTGATAGCAGTTCCTCAACAAAGCTAAGCACAAAGGCTCGCGCGCCCATATCCTCCAGGCAATAATTGGCGCTAACCAGCCTTTTCGATAGCATCCCCACGTCCGAGGTACACGCGCAGTTTTAGGCCTCTAAAGATGCGCTCCACCGGCCTACCACTCGAACTCTATCAACAGAGCATTGAATGGCTTTAATCATCTTCAGTACGATAACCATCCAATTTAAAACCGGCGGCGGAATTCAACCCAAGCCTCAATCACTCTCCTATCCCGCCATAACTAAAAAATTCTAAAATCATAACGGGCCCCAATTCAACCAGCTATACATTATCTTCTAAGAATTCAACTACGGTTTCGATATTACAAGTAGCCAGAGCTGAAAGAAACTGCCTCTTCCGCGCCTTGTTACCATCGAGCGTGCCATGCCAATAGAAACTCAAGAATTCCATAAACTCATCTTTGCCCCGTCCAGAATGTACAATCAAAGGCTCCGAGTAAGAACGTTGTAAATCATCAACATTCCGCTTCACTTCGGTCCCGAAATGTTGGAACTCTTCTTCATAGAGAGTCATAATGTTGAGTGAACTTTTACCACTGTTGCGTGCGGCTGTAGCGACAATAACTTCATCATTTGGAAGCAAAGCCGCATCCATAGAATTCTCAGCCACCCGTCGTCGCAGCTCAAGCGCCTCTAGCGCGAGTTCTCGGCTGCATCGTAGAAGCGGAAATGACATGGCACCCAGCGTCAGGCCAGGAATAACATCATCTAGCGCTTTACCCCACATCCAGTTTCGACCAGTAGGCCATACCTGAGTTGCTAAAAGGTCATGTTCAAGCAATTGCAAACGCTTAAGGTACTTTTCTGCCCCGTTTAGGAAAAAGACATCCGGCTCAACTACCCACGCGTAGTCCCATTCCTTTTCAAGGGCTCGGTAGAGAACATAGTCTCCACATAACCATCCCGTTTTATTAACATTAGGCGCATAATGAAGTCCATTAGAGCGCACGAACTCATCCGTAATTGGAAGTGTGATTATTGGATAATCACCTAAAGCAGATTTTACCCCACCGTCGCTTTTCCCTAACATGTCTGGAACCGCTATGACCGTCCAGCCGGGCAAATATACTTTAAATGAATCGACCATTTCAGAAACCCGTTGGTCAAACTCAACACATCTAATCAATATAACTGTACGGGGCATTAAATCTCCTCTCAGATTTGTCCGTACTTGTGGCTAGATTTAAACCCAATCATAGAAGACATTACGGACGCATCCAGCCCATGACGAATATGCTTCTAAAATGGCTCAAGGCGTTCCAATCTCTAGCAGTCTTGCCGTCACTACGATCGATAAGACTCCGAAGGACGAGATCTAAAAAGCTCAAGCTGGGTCAGCCGTTTCTAGATCAGCAAGGGTGTCGACCAAAGCTTTGACGTCACCAATTGGAACTGATTGGAGCAAGCCCCAGCCTTGGTGTAGATCCAAGATAGGAAGCTCAAAGGAAACGCACGGCAGGCCGCATGCCATCGATTCTGCAATGGCGTAACCAAAAGACTCCATCAGGGAGGTCGATACATAAACGCCACCGCGATCGCGTGCTGATCGATATAGTTTGGCCATCTCAGGCTGAGAGAGGTTCATGTAGAGCTGAATTCTGTCTCTGATCCCCATGGCATCGCATTCAGACAAGAAGCTCGCAGTTCGTGCTGGCTCGTGTTCCAAACTTACGATAAATACACCGATGTATTCTTCCGGTAGCTGGGCTAATGCACGCAATGCGTATTGATAGCCCTTGTTTTTATCAAAGCGCCCGACCCAAACAAGGGGACGACGATTCCGCGTAGTGAAGTTTTGGTCCCTATCGAAAAAGTCCCCGGCACCGTCAGTCCTAAAAACACGTTTGTCGACCAAGTTAGGAACTACCGACAGTCGACTGAGTATGCGGCGCGGCAGCCTCTCCCCAATCTGTATTCTCATAGCGTCTGACGGAACCACTATTTCACTCATCTTATCGATGTCGAGAATACTAATCTCTTGCTCCACCACAGGCATGCTAGACGAGTGGAACTCGTAAATCACTACAGCATCTGGGTTCTCCACCAAAGCATTTGCAATCTTAGGAGAGCTCAAAACATGAACCGAATCGTACTCCACACGGTTAATAAGGTAAGTGAGATAAGGGTTCGCTCGATCCTCGCGGATAATCCGAACTTCGACGTTAGGTACATCGGCAAAAGTCTGTAGTCCACCGCGGTCTTTTAAGAAGATAACGTCAAAATGAGTGTCTGGCTCATCCGCAGCCCTACCGCGAATCACGGAGGAAACGCCACCCTTTGAACAATTTGGGTAAATAATCAACTTACGCATCAGTTTCTCCTAGCACTTAGTTTTCGAGCTTCATGACTTCGAGCATTTCGCGAGCTCTGTCATCCCAGGATGCACTTTCGAGGAAGTGAGTAAGCGTTTCGATCTCGCCATAGGTCAATTCAGAGTACAAGGCGCTCTCAATGCAATGAATAAACTCGTCGACTCCTCGATAGACCCAAGTCGAAGGATACTCATGAACCATGCCCATGGGGGCGGTAACGCAACGAAGCCCCCATGCAAAATACTCATAAATCTTATTCGGATCTACAGACCTCGTGAGCGGAATGTCCGCGAAAGGAATAAGGCCAACCTTCCAAGTCTTAACCAATGGTCGAAGCTCGTCATGATTCATCGCACCCAGAAACTCAACGTTTTTCGGTAGCCTGATCCCATTGGGCATTCCGTGCCCCACAATTTGGAACGTGACATCTGGCAGCCTTTTAGCTGCTTCCACCACTAACGGCCAATCAAACCAGCTTTCGGTCAAATGGCCGACATAACCGACTTTCCTCGAGGCATTTCGCTGCGCGGTTACTTCAGTTGAACGAAGTTCACGAGTTGTGTCGATGACATGCTTGTTGACAGCATTCGGGATAATAAAATGGCGTTCTAGGGTGGGGTATAACGAAACCAGTTTCTCATCGAGAGCGGCGCTAACGCTAACAACTGTATCTACCATCCGGAGCATTTGACGCTCGAGCTGCGGGTCATACCATTTGGAATAGCCTACCCGATTAAACTCCTCCATATCGTCGCGGCACTCATAGACCGTGTTCCATCCAGCTGTCTTGAGCCGTTGAACCGCTGTCACACTTTGAATACTTGGGAAAGACGAGCAAATAAAAGTGCTGTTTTGGGGCGTTCTTTCCGCAATAGCAACCTCCAACAATTGATCAAAATCAGTGCGTGGAATCTGCGCTAGCCTATCGCTCACCTTTGCTGGATACTCCTGCAACGACCCAAACGGGATAAACACAACTCCGATTCCTAAACGGCTATACGCTGCGGCTAGATTATTTGGACGCAGCGACAAGGTCTCGTGTCCCAATGGCGGAGCAGTTGTGTCAATAATCATCAAAGGAGTTTCGGGGCCCAACTGCCTAATGAAATCTTGAATGCTAAAGGACCGATCTTGTGCCGCACTGGTTTCAAAGGGGCCTACGATAGCTGCACGAGACTTTCCCCATTCAACACCCGCAATTTCGAGAGTCGCCGCCCCCTTGGGGACCTCGATCGTGCGTTCAAATTCTGTTTCGATGGATTCGCCAGCGGTCAGTCCTATGAAAGACCCAAACCTCGGGTTTTGCGGCAAGTCTGTTGTCCCCAAAAGCTCGCTACCATTTCTGTCCATGAAACGCACACTAAGCGGAGCAATATTCTTCAGCTCCTTGCTTGGGATATATGTAGCCGACAGTGTCACTTCTCGTGCTGACGAATCCACAGCGATACGCTGAATAAACTCACTTGACGAAAGCGTAGCTGGCTTACCTGAAGGGTATCGGAAGGCAGCCACACCGTCTGAAGTAGTTTGGAAAAGTAAATCGCCTAAAAGCATTGTTTGGGTCCCGTTCTTCCCCTTTCTCCACTGCTTCCCCACAGCTTCGAAGGCAACTGCTTTAGGTGGAACGATAAAGTCCAGCCGGTCCTGAACGGGCTTCCCATTAATGGAAGGCGAAAGGTAGGAATAGAATCCTACAGCTTCAGAGATTCGGTTCCACTCAAAGTCCTCAATCGGTTCTCCGTCAGAATCCAAGAATTTGAATGCGATAAGTGCGAGTCTTGAGCGATCGTCTTCGGAAACAGTCTCGATGAATAACGAGATCTTTTGCCCTGGTGAAACATTTTCGCGTAGGCTGACGCCATCCAATGGACGCTTCAAAACATCAATCTCTTGGACTGCCATTTTTCTTCTCTGACTTTCCGATTCTAGGTTTTACAAACGAGAATTGTTTACAGCCATGATAACTTACCTGGCTATAGGATCGCCGCGATTAGGCTAGCTTTAGCTTTGTTCATTTGCGGCGATTCGCCTCGTTGCTGGAGCGATGTTGCGGACTGAAGTCCGCCCTCGCGTTAACACACGTTTCTACACTTGGGGCTCAGCCCACCATCTGCATACCCACGGTCAATCGGCGCGGAGAGCGCCCGAACCCGCCGCGTCTCGACATCGTAATCAAACAAGAATGTCTGCCTCCCACGTACGATGCGAAGAGTGCGTTTTCCAGGACCATTGCCTTTGAAAGTATAGCCAATTTTTTCTTCTGCTCCTGCAACGATAACCGCCGTCAGCAGACCAAAGTCTTTTGTCGCACGACCAAACCCCACTGTCCACGTGTCCGTAGCGTGTTCGTTACGAAAAACTATTCCCCGAAGCTGCTCACGATCTCCACGAGCTAGGTTCACATCAGTGGAAGCAAAGAAGTTTTCACCTTCGATGCCATAACGAATAAACACCAGTTGCGTTCCATCCACAACGGAACGGAAACGAACGGACTCATACTGGGATCCCACGTACTCAAATTCTGGAGCCACATTCCATCGTTGTTCCGCATACTCCACGGACTCTGTGGGGCTCATGTGATCTGCTACAGCAAAGGGGCCACAATCCATGAAGCAAGCACTTCTCTTCCACGTGAGCCCTGTCCACCCTGTATCTTCGAGATCATATGCTGACCAATTCTCGCCAGTCTGAGAATCCACCAAATCCGACGCTGCATCAACGTCATGCTCTCTATTCCGCACCGTCAGCACATTGTGTGCTTGCCTGCTTCGAGCGTAATCACGCATTGGGCCGCGCGCATATCCTGGGTGTCCAGCATCCACAATAATGTTTCGACCACGGTCCCAGTACGTAAGAGAAAGATGGTCAAAATGACCGTGAATTTGCCGTGCTGGCCCAAACCTCAAGCAGTAGTAGCTCTCCAACTCCTTGGGTCGGAGCTGCCCAAATCCTGAGCGCCCAAACACGTACCCAGCTTTGTACACCTTGGCCCGCGGGATCTCGGTTCCAACTGCTCCATTAGAGTAGACAAACTCCAATGCGCCCCCACGCACGAATTCTGGGCGCCGCGGCATGGAGTCTCCAATCTCCACATAGGTGCCACCGGGAGTAATGGAGTGTGCCATGAATTCTTCTAATATCTTCTGCTTCAACCGGAGCTCATCTACTCCCGGCGCTCCGAGCCGTTCCAAGGCCTCAACGGTAGTTTGGCGCAGCCGCTCAATGTAACTGGCATACTCTGGCGCTTGTTCGTTGATAGCTCCTTCGTCATCAACCATCACTTCGAGGCAGGCCACTGCTCGCTCCGCGCCGATAGCGAGCATTGGGTTTTCGCTCAACCTTCCCCCTACCGCAAGCAGGGCCAAGGCCTGTGAGAGACCGTGATTCCAATAGCCGTCAAAATGCTCAACGAGCCACCGCCCATGATATTCAAGAGCTTCATGCAACCATTTGTCATCAGGGAAAACCTCGCTAAGTACACTTAACGAAGCAGCCCTAATAGCGACTGCGTGCCCTCCCCAGACGTATTCATCTTTTTGCCAGTTGGGAGTAACACCATTCATTTCCCACCAGCGTTGGGCTGTGGTCCTCACAAACTGTATAGAGCTAACAATCTGCTCACTCCAATCAGATCTTGGCCGCTCCACAGCGCGGTCTACAATAAAGTCGATCCAGTTCAGGGAATGCAAGTAAAAGCGCACCGTAGGATGTAGCTTCTTGGCCTCGATTTGCTGCCAGAAAGGTTCTTCCGGATCAAAAACAACAGGTTCATAAGAATGTATTACTAGCTTGCCGCTCAATACCTGAGACATGGAATTGAGACGGCCCAACCCCCCAGAAATCAAGATGTGCCGCCCACGGTTCGGGGCAGAATAAAGAGACATAGATGCTCCTTTCAAAAGAATCGACTAGCACTAAACGACGCTGTTCTTAACGTCCTATACCCGCAATACGCACCTAATTGCCGGAGGTAAGTGGCACAATACCCACGCAGTAACCAACTCAGCTAACACATGGCCAAGCAGGACCTGTCCGTAAACTTCTTCGGGCTATGGCTCCGTTGACACACGTTCCGCTACGGTGCGGTTTATCCGCCAGTCGGGGCGAGAACTGCTGCTAAAGCCCGAGTAATACAACTCGAAATACAGGTTATCGCCGCTGCCATGCGGGACGAGCGCAGACTTGTAGAGGTTGGGGTAGCCGGATTCCTCATGGGAGATGATCGGGGTGTCTGAGCGCTTCCAGTTGATGCCGTCCTTCGAACGCATCAGGTACAGGTTACCTTTCTGTACTGTGTTGCTCGGAATGATGTGGACCAGGCCAAAATATTCGCCGTCGTATCGTTGCAAATCGATGTGCCACCAGCGCTCATTAGACTGAAGGTATGGATCAACAGAGGGGTACCGAGGCGCGGACCACGCCTTGAGATCACTGCTTTCGTAAAAGATGATTCGGTTAGGCACACCGGCGCGGTTTTCAATGCCGTATAGACGCCAATTTTCACCGGTCCAAATAAGGGCCTGCGACATAAACTGTGGTTCACCAGACCAGATTTCTTCCTTTTCAGACCAATGCACGCCATCAATGGACTTGACTAGGTAAATGCGGTTGGTCTTGCCGTTAGGCCGATCCACCATGCGCCACGTTAGGTACATTTCACCGCTTGGAGCCATGACGAGCTGGGTATCGGAGTTGTGCGGATTGGGCTTACCCTCTTGATCATCGATGGGGTTTTTGAGCCCTTTGGGAGCCTGCCAGGTCCAGCCGTCGTTGGAGACGACGACGTTGGGGTCCTCTTCACCTTCATCACTGCCCGGATACGGGGTCATGGCCATCCAGTACTTCCAACCGTGCCAACCATTTTCAAAGTAAAGGACGGAGGGATGTGTGGCCTGGCCACTACCCTCATGGGTAGGCAGATTGAGCTGTGGACCACGCGGAGCTGCCCACGCCCAGAGTGGTGCCTTGTTTTCGCTACTAGAGAGTCGATCCTTGATATCGGCAACGTGTTGTGCATAGCCGGGGGAAGGTTCCACGGACGTCGTCGGCGCCGCGGGAGCGCTCGTAGTCGGCTTGGCTGAGGTGGTACCGGGCTCAGCGCTGGTCGTCGGAGTTGCGGTTGTACTTGGCTGGGCGGAAGGGGTTGGCTTTGCCGTCGGCGTGGGAGTAGGCGTAGACCCCTGGGAAGAACCGATGCCTGGAAGGACGCCTGCAAGGAGCGCCAAACCACCGATACCGACGGCAAGCGACACGAGTGCAGTGATGGCTTGGCGGAACTGTTCCTCGTTGAATTGAGGCAGAACAGTCATTTTGGGAGCAGGAAACTGCTGGGCCTGGGCGGATGCTGGTGTAGTAAGCGGTGCGGTACTAAGTGAAGCGATAAGGGCTAAAGCCACTAGGACTTTACCGGTACGAGGTGGTCGGCGCATCGAAAGATCCTTTATACAAAATAGATGAGACATAAAGAATCCTAGTACTTGAAAACATGTAGAGAAGGATTGGAGCGGACGAGAATTGCATTGCAAACCCTCCGGCCAAAGAAAAGTACACAGGGCTCCGATCTAAATCCCTATCTACATGACTCACGCTCTTCTTCGGTGTAATGGTCTTCCCGATGCTGCACCACCCAAATGCTTGATTCTTCGATAGTTGTCAGGTTCAACTTGGTCGCTTTCGACTACGCCCCACGGCGCCAAAACCCGCAGGCGTTTTCGCCACCTTAGGAAAAATCACTGAAAAGAGTGTGCCACTGGGGAAGAATCGCAGAAACATCCCATTGTTGAGCAAAATCCCGTGAAAGCTTGCTCGCTGCTTCGAAGTCAGAAGCATCTCGCAGCTCTAAAATACGCGTCGTATTTTCACTTAAACTTGCCTGGTCTGCGTATCGACCAAACACCTCACGCACTCCTTCCCGTTCCCAAAAGGCTGGGACAGCACCACTAGCCATCCCCTCAGCAGGGGCGAGGTGAAAACTCTCAAATTCACTCGAAGAAAGAATGAATCCGATACTCCGGAACCACGATGCAACATCTGCGCTGAAGCCATCAAACACGACGTGTTCCTTTAACGCTCTGTCCATAGCTATCCGCTCGAAAAAATCAAGGTAGAGCTGTTTTTCGATAGGATCGGACCACACATGAGGGTATTCCCAGGGCATACGACCCTTAATCCTTAGAATGTAGCGATCATCAACTTCGAGTAGCTGCTCTAATAAGTCTAATGCGCGGTCGGGGCGCTTGAGAAACGGAACCATTCCAACTAGGCCGAGCGTAAATTGCGCATTTTCGCTTTTAGGACGATTGAAATCGTGGGCGTCAACAACATTAGGAATAACTAACGTGGATTCATCAGCAAGATTAAATTTTTGAATTGCCTGATTTCTTACCCATTCAGAGACAAAGACAAGACGGTTAACTCTCTCCCATTTAACCTTGTTCATCCAAGGGCCATTGAGCTCAAATCGGTGCAAACGTGACACGAGTGCCACGCCCTGAGGCAGGTGCTGAGAGTACCAGGCAAGAGACGGCCCAGCCCATTCACAAAAAACAACGTCTGCCCACGCGGCGAGGTTTTCGCTTTCTGATTCATCGTGCTGGTGGAGGGTCGCCCATTTGTCGATGCGAACCTCAAACTCAGGACTAGTTTCCAAATAATCCATGAGTTCACCCATGAACTTTAGATCATGAGAGGCAACGACCAACCGAAGGGGCTCCGCAGATCTGGTGCGGCTTCTATGACTCAACAGCCCAGCACGCTTGAACGACTCGCTCAATCGCTTTTGCGCGTTTTCCATAGAAAAGTACTCTGCCACTGAACGCACATCTGCTCGGGACTTTTTAACCTTTGGCAATCCCGCGATGATCGTGTCCGCAATCTCCTCTACCGTGGCCTCTGCACTTACAAAAAAAGGGTAGGTGGCGCCAAAGAGGGATTTGTGGTCCTCAGTGAAATTGACAACCGGAACTGTTCCTGCCGACGCGTATTCAAGTGCTTTAGTCGATAATTCCAAACTAGAATCAAGCTCTCTAGAACGCCAGCCAAGACCGATGTCTGCCCTCTTGATCCTAGAAACTGACTCGTGACGAGGTAGTCCCCCAAGCCAAGAGACGCCGCTCGATGAATCCCGGTCAGCTTCTTCTAGGGCTGTTCTCATCCTGTTCACCCATGTAGGGTCGTTCCGAGCTCTATTGAACTTCGCTCCCACCACTTCAAGCGTCGCGCTCACACCACGTTTACGGAGCGCACGTGGGAGCTCCAGCATTTCTAAGGTTCGCCATTCCTTGGCAAGTTTTCCTGCGTAAATGAGCTGCAATTCTTGTTGGCTTCGTTCGCCTTTTTCTTCGACCTTCCCATACGCATACCGAGGAATCATCGGTGGAATGAGAACTACTTTGCCAGCTGCCTGTGGGACGAGGCCTTCCCAGTAGGAGCGGGCCGCTTCGGTTTGCGCGAATACTCTCTTAGAGTGCGCAGCAATATGATGTAGTCGATTCAGATTTGTGTCAGAAAGCTTAGAAGGAGGGAAGGGAAGATCTGTGACGTATGCCCAAACAATCGGACTAAGCTTCTCGTTTGACGTGAATTCAAATGCGGCCTCCAATCCTCGTACAACAACAGCTTCAGCGCTGGTTTTCGCCACTAGTTCTTGGGCGAGTTCTGCTGCGGATTCTGCGTCCAGCACCCCACCCTCGGCCTCGACCGAAGGGGCATGCACCTCAATATTCGTGATGGGACGGATCGCTTGAAGGAGTGTATCGTTTTCAGGAACCGCTTTTAGCAGCAAGTGGACCTCGTCGAAGACACCTGAAAGTACTTCACACACCGACATCAGCCATATTGAGGAACCATCGATAATGTTGGCGTTCGTATCCCCATAAACTACTACGGCGCTCATCTTAGTTTTCTCCCTTTGCAATGCTCTGGCGTGCTGGGACCGCATCTATATTGTTCAATGCCGCAAGTACTGGTGTTTTTAAATCTTCCGACCATCCCCAATTAGGCGACGAGGCATTAAGTACGACGTTAGCCCGGTCCCGCAAGTCATTTGTGAAATGGCTCGTCAAATTACTTGCGCGAACTACCACGACTACCCCTTGGTTCTGGGCATCAGCAATGTGCTCGATAAGCTTTAGATAGAGTCCAGTTTTTTGTGCTGATAACAAACCTTCCCAAGAGCCCTTCCAGAATTCTTGCTCATCAATGATGAGGTAACTCGTCCCCTGGTTTTCGCTTCCCAATAGGTGAGGTCCCGCAAGCCGGTGAACTCGTCCAGCCTCACTGAGAGCGGCTTCCAAATCAACAGATCCAATAAGACTGATTTCCCGAGTCCACAATTCGGCCTCAGCGGTCATCATCGCGCTGAGCGCTACAAAGCCATCTCGTTCCATTACTTGCTCAGCAGCAAGCCGACCTGCAGAGTGTGCTGTGGGGCGTGCGAGTATTCTCGTGGCGGGGATAGTGTTTGGTGCAAAGATACTAGGGCTATTTAATGCGTCTTCCCCAGTTCCAGGGTTCATAGCGCCACTGAGCTCTCGGAGAGAAGCTGTCTCCCTTTCTCGCGTTTGATCCTCGAAGTGAGCTTCCAGCCTGGAGAGCTTTTCTTCAATCTCTACAGCACGGCGCCGTGCATCTTTTGAAATACCCTCGGCCTTCTTTTGCGAAGAGATAAAGGCCGCTAGAAATACAACCCCCATTGCGATAGCCCCTACCGAAAGAGCTCGCCCGACAAGACTGCCGCCAACAGCGATGCTCGCTATTAAGAACGACGCCGCCATAGCAGCGATAATGGTCAGGGATCTGCCCCGCTGAAAGGAATCAATCTTCATCGATACTGTTCCTCTTGGATAGAGTTCTTTCTTGCTACAGTTTCAATTTCAGTTACTGTGGACAACGCCCCGCTACCCATCTACGGGTAGATCCAAAATAATCATCGGATCGCTGTATTCTTTCTTGATTTCGGCAAGATATTGAGCCGCAGGACCTTTGTCCTCCCTACCCATGAGCCGAGCCCACTCATGATATTGTGGTGCCACGATATCAGTCGGACCATCAGCGATAATTCGCCCCTCCGAGATCCAGATCGTGCGGACACAATTCTTTTCTATTTCTTTAATCGCATGTGAAACAAGAAACAGATTGCCGGCACGTTCCAAGAGCTCCTGCATTCGACCGCTGGCTTTGGCCCCAAAAGCGGCGTCACCCGTGGAAAGCGCTTCATCAATCATGAGGATATCCGGCCGCACCGCAGTAGATATGGCAAAAGATAAGCGAGCCGACATGCCTGACGAGTACGTTTTCATCGGGCGTTTGATGGCGTCACCGAGCTCCGTCCACTGCGCTATCTCATTGATCTGAGCCTTAGCATCCGATCGGCTCATACCCAGAGCAAGGCATCCAAGATAAATGTTGTGTTCTCCCGACAGATCTGGTTGGAGGGCTGGCGAGACTCCCATAAGTGTAGGTTGTGAACGAGTCAAAATGCGCCCTGCAGTCGGAGCAATACCACCCGCAATCATGCTAAGGAGTGTCGACTTACCAGAACCGTTTAGCCCAATAATTCCGATCGACTCGCCTGGCAAAGCGATCAGAGAGGCATTGACTATCGCGTCAACTACTGTCTTCCCACGTCCTACCCGAGTCATACTGGCATCTGAGGAACGCCCCTGGCTAATGACGTATCGCTTAGACACGTTGTCAACAATGACATTTGCCCGCTCGACATAGTTGATATCAGGCTCAGCTTCAGTTTCCTCAAACGATGTTGAGGTTTCCGGCCCCTGTATCTTCTCTACTTTTCTCTTCGCTTGGAGATACTTTCCGGGTTCTGCTGGCAACTTAGACGAGTCGAACATACTTGTCCTCCGCTCTCCAAAAGAAGATAAAACCAATCACAAAGGCACCTACGCTCCACGCTAAGAGCTCTCCCCACGTCGCAAGGCTCGGCGCGGTGCGGTATATAGAGCAGTCTCGGACAGCTGTAAGAAAGATGTAGCAGGGGTTAGCCGACATTATCTGATGAACCGCTGAATGCTCTGCAAATCGATCCACGGAAAACATCACACCAGATAAGAAGAAAAGACCTCGAGTCACAAGTCCAAGAATCGTCTTTGCCTCTGGGATCTGGGCAGTGAGCCTCGCTGTAATCATCATTAGTCCGCAGCCGAAAACATGGATTAGAAGGAATAGTGGTATCACAAAAACTACAGTCCACGATGGCCATGTTCCCCATTGAAAAAGAAAAGCCGCTATGAGCGCCACGCACGCTGGCAATATATTATCTATTAGTGAACGCAATGTGGTCGAGAAAGGAATTGACGCCCTCGGGAATTGGAACGCGCGAATCATTGAGCGCGAGGACTGCATTAGGCTAATTCCTGAATTCATGAGGCCCGTTATCATCCCGATAAAGATGATTCCGATAAAAAGAAAACCGATAAAGTTCTCGATACCACGAGAGGTCTTGAGGAGAAGTCCGAAGAGAAAACCATAGAGTGCGACATCGAATAGTGGGTTGAGCACCAGCCACAATTGCCAAAGACGATAATCCCGTGTTGTGCGCAGCGCCTTGGCGCGTGCATCTGCGGCGATAAAATGCCGGCGGGCTGCCAACTGCGAAATGTACTCTCCAAGGGTCGGGCGAGTAGCCAGCGGATGGAGACCTTCAGGGTTGACTATTTGTACGCGGCCTTCATGTCGCGCTACCTGGGCATTGAGCTCTTCGACTCCTCGCTGTGAAGTCTTGGAACCGCGCCATTTGTGGCGTGCCAATATGAATCAGCCCTTCCAGATCTATTGTGTTCGAACGTCCATATAAGTCACGAGCTTCGCTGAGGACGCTGAGAATTGCTACAGGGAATTGTACTCAGTCTGTCTAAGAAGTTCGTCGAGAACACCGCGGGCTTGTTCAACGTCACCCGCCTGCGAAGTGAAGTCAAGTGGAAGCCTTGACAGAGGCGAGCCCTCTACGATGACTCCCCACACAGCTGCCCCACTACCGACGTAGTCAGCATACTTCGAGGGAAGGAATGGGTTAAGACTCAACGCTGTACCCGCTGTGTTGGTGTCGTTAACAACGAGAGCGTCGAAACGAGTGGAAACGCTAAGGAATTCGAGGTACGGCATATACCCGTTAATGCAAAGGCATTCCGCTGCGGGATGATTCCACAGTTGACGACGAAGCTTTTCGGGCGCTGCGGTGAAGATATGAAGGCGGAATTGGTTACGCACCGGATGGTCTTGGAGCGCGGTTAGGACGTCACCGATTCCGCGGTTGGCATAGAAGTTGCCAAAGTAACCGATATTGATGCGATCTGCATCGAGGGTATAGTCCGCCTCCACGAGCTGATACATTTCTTTTGTCGGCTCTGCATGGTGTCGAATCGTCGACTTAGCGCGCACGAGCTCTTCGAGGCTGGTGGGATAACGCTCCAGCATGACCTGTTGCTGATTGGAATTAGTGAAGATGACTTCGTCGGCGTACAGCAGTGTTACTAATTCAGTCAGCTCAAAGTGAGTGGTATACGAGATATTCGGCCAATCGGATCGCGTGACCATCGTCTTAAGCTTGTGAGTGGTCAACCCCCTAGTGAGCTTTCCTGGCCGAGGCTTTCCGTCTACGCCAATGCAGAGTGGATCAGAGAACTCCGCTTCCCATCGTGTCTCAGGGTGGTTGTCTTTAAAAAGAGCCGCAGCTACATGAGAACCAGACCAAAGAGCGCGCGAATACATCGAGTTATAGGGACCGTAGGTCTTCGCACGTTTGGCGGCTTTCTTCGCAGCTTGTCGCGCATAAGAACAGATAGCACCCCAGTGTGCAAAAGAAGCGACGACATCGAGCTTTTCAGCATGAACAAGGTAAGGATCGACGATGAGCTTTGTCGAATCATCGCGACCGCGCACGCGCCCCATATTTGCATAGAAGACGTCAACAAGCTTCGCATCATTCCGAATCACTTTTGCTGTCACGTTGGCCGAAGTGTCTGCAAAGGGTGGGAAACAGTAGGAGAACACTAGTCGATTCGCTTTTTCGGTACGCAAACCGCCCCAGCGCAAACCAGAAACACCAATATCTACGGCAGTGTCGATGGCCCGCTGAACATCTGTGGGATGGGCGCGTAGGTAAGTCTCGAGGAATCCGAATTGGGCGTCCTCAAGCTTCTGAAGGGCCTGCTGCTTAGAGTCAACCTCACGGATTTCTCGGAGCTGTGCAATGCATTCGAGGCGCTGCGTTACGTTGAAATCAAAGCTCTCGGCTTGGCGCGACACAGAATCATGTCGGATGGTTCTCAAATACGATGAGCTACTTGGTGCTGCTGGAACGTTGAACACGAGTCCTGATTCTTCGAGCAAGTGCGCAAAGTAGGCGACGTCCTCACCCGAGCGCAGCGATTCCTCATAGCGATAGCGTTGGGCCAGATCCGTGGGGAATACCTTGCAGGCGTTAAAGCCCAGCGCCCACGGCGCTCTCGCCACTGGAACGGTGGTTCCGCGAAGTGTTGATATACGCGCGTTGAGCGAATTCTCTTGAAGGGAACCATCATGTCCCTTATCGAGGATCGGCAGAAGCACACAAGCGCCATTGCGGGCATGCTCTAACCCCGTCTCAAGGAATCGAGGTTGAAGGGCGTCATCGTCATCGAGAAAGGTAACGAAACGGCGACCAGCACTTGCAATACCAAGGTTGCGGGCGCGGCCAGCGCCGGGGGCTTTGGTCCGTAGTACCCGTAGGTTGAGCTGCGGGAACTGATCTGCCAGATCCAGTTCTATATCTAGTGCTGCTGGCCCGTTGAAGACGACTAAGACTTCGAAGAGATCGGTGCTTAAGGTTTGATTCGAAAGCGAAGTGAGCGCCGCAGTCAGGCCCGAGCCTGCAGTGTTGGTTGAATCATTCGCATAGGAAGGAATGATGACGCTGATTCCTGGGAGATTGGTACTCATCGGATCTTCTCCAAAATTTTGTACAGCGACACCACCACAGAACTTGGCAGGAATTGCTTGACGGGCTTAGCCAAGGTTGCCACGCGTGAAATCACTAGTGCTCGGAGCGTCGGGGCATCGGGGGCTGGTCCCTGGTCGCGCGGGGAGAGATTGGACAGCGAAAGAGGCGCGGAAAGTCCCCGAAGAAAATCATCGGAGGGCCGGGACGTACCAACTGATTCCTCCACTCTGAGATGAATCCACCTTTCGGAAATATGCAATCCCGAGACGCCTAGCTCTTCGCTCACTACGTCATCGCTATCAACTAGGCCACGAAGGTTGTCCGCCGCTGAGCGTGGCGCCCAGTATTCGACTACTCCCCTATCCCCGATGAGCCGAGCAAGAATAGGAGTTGCTTGGGCAGCGGGAACGTCGGCAAGCACCACCGGCATATTAACCGCGTTATCCAGTTCCTCCTCGCTGAAGCAAAACACCACCGTCCCATGGCTAGCGGGTAAGGGATGGAGCTGCTCTGAGGAGCACAGGAGCACTGCATAATCGGTATCGGCGGGCTTGTAATCATCAAGCGATCCAATTCTCATCGGCACGTTGTCCTTGCCCAGCTAGTTCTTTTCCGAAATGACGCTCGTTACGATCTCCCGAATGACATGTGGAACGGCTTCATCGCGTTGTTTGGCAACCCATTCACGTCCACGCGCGGATACGTGAAGCTTCGAGCGGTCCTCCATGAGGCTTATCCACATGTTTGCCAGAGCTTCTGGATCATCAGGCTCCACAACATGTCCGGCCTCAAGTTTCTCAACCAATGCGGCTGCTTCTCCTTGCACTACACCACTAATGTGGAGGCCAACCGACATCAACTCATAGGTCTTTGAAGGCACCGTGCGTGTTAGAGGCTCCCATGAAGTGAGATGAACCAAGGCTGTGTCTGCCCAGTCATAAAACTCTTCGAGTCCCTCTGCAGGATAGCGATGCTCGATGGTGGCGTCAGCCCCTGTTTTTTGAATCAAGTCCCTAACTGCAAGCCACGCAGCACCGTCGCCGACGATACGCAACCGCACCTTATAACCACGATCCTGAGCAATTTTTACCGCTCTGACTGCATTATCGATGCGTTGTGCACGCCCCACCGTGCCGGCGTAGAGGACGTGGAGCTCATCCCGCCGTATTCTGCTCATATCCGCGGCCACATACTTGGTTTTTGGCGGAAACACATTACGGACGGTGCGGATAACACGCTCACGACCGTCCCGCTTCGCAGGCAATGTGGCTCCCAGGTGCGTTGCTAGATCCTTGGAGGTCGTGATGATTCCATTGGCATGGGTCAAGGCGCGCATCATGGCCTTCTCCGTAAGAGCGGTCAAAACTTGAAAGGGGCCTTTACTCAAGACCACCTCGCGAATCGAGCGTCTGCCCGTTCCGGAGTTCCAGTCATCTTTCTCACGCAGAAGCTCCGGCCATGCGTCGCGAAGATCCACGATGTAGGGAGCTCCAAGATGCCGTGCGACCAGCATGGTTACCACCGATGTTGGAAGAGCAGGGACGGTGCCGATAACCAGATCAGGAGAAATCTCCTGAATTTGCTTCCGATGCGTCACTTGCATTGCCAGCATCGAAGTTGCGACTGAGGCTTGGTTTAATATTCGGCGAGTTAGCGTAGAACCAGCAGGGAAAAACCCTGAGCGGAAGATCCGCTCACCCGAGTTTCCTAGCTCAGCTCGACGACAGCCAAGGATGGCGTCTTTAGACAGCCACTGCTTCAAACGGATTTGACGTTGGTAGTGAGGTGGAGGCGCAATCACAGCCACCTCATGCCCAGCCTCGACAAGGATCTTTGTCAGCCACGACCATCGTCGCTGCGGCACGCCGTTCTCTGGGGCCCAGTACTGGGAGAGGACTAGAATCCGCATTCTACGCCGTTCTTCCTAAGTGTCGACATCCTGCGCGGACCTACACTTAGACCGCGCGGATGTTTCTTTAGCGCCAAATACCCTTGGTATCAATAACAGTCTTGCCTTCCAGCACAGACTGATCGAGATTGACAAACTCCTTGTGGTTAACGAGGAGGAGAACTACGTCAGCAGCCGCAATAGCTTCCTTCGTATCCTGCTTTGTCAGGTTGGAAATGTTCGAAAGTACAGCGGGAAGCTCTTCGACATTCGGCTCAACGACCCGGATATCGAGCTCTGGCTTATCCACACCGAGGCGCTTCACGATTTCCAACGAAGGCGATTCCCGCAGATCATCGATGTCGTTCTTAAAAGCAATACCAAGAGCTGCTACAACCGGCTTCTCCTTGCCCTCAAGAGCCTTGACTACTTGCTCAATAACCCACTCAGGCTTGCCATCGTTCACATCGCGAGCCAGCTTAATGAGCTTTGCTTCCTCAGGAGCTGCCGACACAATGAACCACGGGTCAACCGCGATGCAGTGGCCGCCAACGCCTGGCCCCGGCTGCAGGATGTTAACGCGCGGGTGGTGGTTCGCCAGTTCGATGAGCTCCCAAACATCAATCCCCAGACGGTCGCAGATCAGGGATAGCTCATTAGCGAACGCAATGTTGACGTCACGGAAGGAGTTCTCCGTAAGCTTTGCCATCTCTGCGGTCGTGGCGTTGGTCATAAGAAGCTCTGCTGTACAGAAAGTTGCGTACAGATCACGAGCAAGCTCGGTGCCCTTGGGGGTCAAACCACCGATAACACGGTCATTGTTTTCCATTTCT
Organism: Corynebacterium sp. HMSC074A09; assembly: GCF_001811545.1. Taxonomy (NCBI): domain Bacteria; kingdom Bacillati; phylum Actinomycetota; class Actinomycetes; order Mycobacteriales; family Corynebacteriaceae; genus Corynebacterium; species Corynebacterium sp. HMSC074A09. The sequence continues at coordinate 19,690 of NZ_KV805177.1, forward strand.
TCCATGATCTGCCCCGGAAGAACTCGCTCTGGGCAGTGAGCTACGAAAATGGCGTTGTCATCTTCATCGTTAAGGGATAGATCCGGTCGCAGCTCAATGAGATGCTTCGCCATATCCTCAGTAGTGCCCGGAGGGGAGGTCGACTCCAGAACGACAAGCGCGCCAGGACGAAGGTGCGGTGCAAGTGCCTCAGAGGCTGCACGAATGTACTTAGTATCTACCTTGTGATTGTCCTGGAAAGGTGTTGGCACGCAAACAATGTAAGCGTCAGCTTCGACCTGCTCAGCCTGTGCGACGAGGTTTCCTTCCTCCACCACCTTGGCCAGAAGTTCTTCGAAACCCGGCTCAAAGAACGGCACTTTGCCTTCATTAATAAGCTTGACGAAACGCTCATTGACGTCAATACCGACGACTTTGACGCCCTTTGAGGCGATAAAAGCTGCCGTAGGCAGACCGATGTATCCGAGGCCTACAACGCAAACTTTGTCGAAGCTATTGGCAGCATTTTCCTGAGGCGCCATCATTTACCTTTCTCGCTACTGTGCTCAGATAACGGTAGCACGCGAAGACATTCCGCAAACATGACAGTCTCACTAATAGAAAAATCTATTGCAAGTTTATCCTTCCCCGCTTTTAGTTTTCCTTCGGGATCTATATCCACTGCCCCACAGAAATCCCGCTTTGCAACTTCTGCACGATAAGCTGACAGACTATGGCACTGAGGAGAAACTACGCGCGCTACGGCGCTTCGACGACTTTTTTCGACTCTGTCGAGGAGTTTCTCAGCTCCCCCGTGCCCGCCAGCTCTTCCGAGGGAGCTGAGGCCATTTCGATTCGCTACGGCGCTGCATTCATGGATGTGCTCGTTGAGGATCGCGGCGCCGATGTCACTATCGTGTTGTTTCACGCGGCCATCGACCCAGCGAAGACCTCTCTCCCTGTCTTCATTGGGAGGCAGATGGTTGAAGGCGTTGAGGCGAACGTGGTCTACATTTCCGATCCGTCGCTCGACAGGGGCGCAAGTATTGGATGGTTCACAGGGGATGAGACGCGACCATTTCAGGAAGACCTCACTTCGTGCCTGACTCATATTTTCGCTAGCTTTTACCCTGATGTGCCTGTCGAGGACCTGGGGAAGAAGACAATCTTTTTCGGGGCATCAGCCGGCGGCTTTGCCGCGCTGTATTTCTCGCGCCGCTTCCCCGGTTCATTGGCCGTGGTGTCTAACCCCCAAACCCATATTGGGCGCTACCTTGAGCCGCAGGTAAAGGCGTATCGCAAGAAATGCTGGAGCAGCCGGAAGCTTTCCGAGACCACCATGACCTTCGACCTGGTTACTGAATACGGCAAGGGTTTCGAGAACTACGTGGCTTACCTTCAGAACGAAGATGACGAGCTGCACTACACCCAGCATTATCTGCCGTGGTCCCAGGCAGTAGCCGAGCGCCCGCAGCAGTGGAGGCTCCTGCTCGGAGATTGGGGCGAAGGTCACGCCCCTGCCCCACAAATGCTTCTCACCGGAATTCTCGGCTACGCAGCATCACTAGCTGGCGATTGGGAGCGACTCTTCGAAGACGAGATGTTTGCCAGCTCAGGCTAGGGCCGCCCCTAGTTGCGTAGCTTCTTGTTCAACTGGTCCAAGCGCGCGATGACTTTGTTGGCACGGTCCTCCCCAAGAACGCTGCGCACGTTAGACACGATGCTCGTCCGGTTCTGATAAACGCTGTCGATGGCTTGGTCAACTAGACCACGCACGCCTTGGCTTCGTGCTGATTCCCAGTCCTCGGTGCTAACGAAACGTGCCTTCCCACCTCGCTGTTGCGTGACGATCTTTGCGACCCGAACTCCCTCGGCTCGCTCGCTTTGTGCCAGAATTCGGAAGCCACGAAGGACGTAGCCGTGCTCCAAATGAAGGCTCACCAAGGTCCGAAAGGTTCCGTTCTCCGTGGGAATGTACGCGAAATGCCCGATGCTCGGGTTATTGGAGGCAGCAAAGCCCTCGACTGTTTTGTAAGAGGGGACGCGTCGCCCACGGGAATCCTCGATCCACAGGCTCACAAGGAGCTCATTATCAAGTTCCCACTCTGATTCTCCGTGGATGACAAGGCTGACATCCCCGCTAGCGGGCTGAAGAAGGTAGTGCTGGCCGCTGCCAACGATTTCATCAATATTTAGCGCTGTGCTTGTGCTCTGCATCTGCTTAGCCACCGTGGGAAAGGCTGCCTCAAGGGCGGCGACATCCGTGAAAGGTGGGAAGGCTGCCATGTTCTCCATGAGGCGTGCCATGACCACACCTGGCTCATGGCGCATGGCGTTGTCCTGCCCTGCGTGAATAGCCCTCAAATAGCCCACTTGGGAGGCGTCCAAAATCACGGGCGCATAGCGATCTGACTTATCGTGCGGCCCGCTTTGGGGTTCCACGACGGTGCCGTCTTCCTTCACAGCACAGATGGACATCAAGCCCATCGAGTTCATAGGTGTGTGGGCTTCACGCAGGTGGAAAAACTGACCATCCGCGTAGACCGCCTCAATGCCGAGCGGCATGCTAACGAGCATGCCTTCAAACTCGGGCTTGATATAGGGCGCTGTGGTCTGGAAGTAGTGAGCGGATAAAACGTCATCGTCGTCTAGGCGATAGCGCCCGAACGTGCCCTTAAACCCAATTTCTTGGACGTAGCGGCGTACTGCGGTCCATCCGCTATCACCATCTGGAAGCTCGTCGAGGTGCAATACGTCGGAGCTGTCCGCTGCCTCCTGCAGCTGTGCCTTGAACTTCTGCGGCAAGGATTCAGAGAAGGAGACAACGTGCTTCACGTCGAAGCCTTCGGCGGCTTTCGCAAGTGTTGGCACGGTGTGGTTGAGGAAAATGTCCGTGCGCAACGACAGGCGTGCATCGTCGTAGAGGTAGTCGCGGTACTCGTCTTCCGAGAACCCGGTCTGCTCGTTGCTCGCACGCCACGACGCCGAATCGGGGACGAAGAGACTAAAGCGAGTGTGTCCAACGAACATGAAGAAACCTCTTCCCTGCGAGTGATATCTGACGGACAGTCTAGCTTTGCATGGAGGCGGGCCCGAAAGGCACCACACTAACCCGCGTGAAAAAGCGTGTTGTGCTGGCGATTTGTATTGAACACCTCAGACCTTATATAGTTACATCTCGTTGCACCGAGCAAGGCCACTTGCTCAGCAGCATACGCATAATCCTCCATAGCTCAGTTGGCAGAGCATTCGACTGTTAATCGAAGGGTCACTGGTTCGAGCCCAGTTGGAGGAGCAAATAAACCGCCTGGTTGAGGGCGGTTTTTTGCTTTTCTGGGGGCTAAGGATGGCCAGCTAAGGGCCTCAAGGCGGGCCTAGCTAAAACCCGAAGCACATTTAACCTCTCAGAAACTTTGACGAAAGGTTCCTGTTGTACGGTGACTCTGTCTCGTCACCGACTACCTCTCGAAGGAACTTTTTCTCATGCACATTCGTGCTATCGCACTTGCAACTGCTGTTGCTTGTACTGTTTCCCCGGCTTCAGCTTTTGCTGCTAATGCTTCGACCTACTACTCCACTAAGCAGCATTATGAGCCACAGGGTTCTGCCTATGCTGAGGCACCCGCAGGCTTTCACCAGATCTATACCTCGACCGTAAACCGCCACGGTTCCCGTGGCCTGTCCAGTTTCAAGTACGACGATCTAGCACAGCAGATGTTGGAGTACGCCAAGGAGCACGGCCAGCTCACGGAGTTGGGTGAAAAGCTCATCCCACAGGTTGAAGCCATGATCACCGTCAATAAGGAACTCGCGGGAGGTACCGGTCAGGAGGCCGGCTATGGCAACCTCACTGTCGTGGGACGTGAGGAGCTGGAGGGCATCGGTCAGCGCAATGCTCAGCGTAATTCCGCATTGATGGACCGCATCGAGAATGATGACCTCAAGGTCAAGTACATTTCTTCCGGCGAAGACCGCGCCAACGACTCCGGTTGGAACTTCGGTAACGCTTGGCTTTCGGAAAACCCTCAACTGTCAGACAATCTTGTCGATGGTATGGAGGACGGCCACGTGATTATTGAGACTCGAACCGACCTCATGTACGCGCACAAGGATAAGAACGCTCCTTCCTACGAAAAATACTCGCAGTGGCAAGACTCCGAAGCACTCAACAGCAAGGTTAAGGAGGCTTCTGCCAAGCCAGCATCACAGACTGCTGCGCGCAACCTACTGAACAAGATCTTCACCGACGACTTCATTACTGCCCTCGAAGACGGCTCCATTAGCTTTGTCGGCCGTGAGAAGGATGACAAGACTGTTGAGGGCATTGTGGACGCTGCCCTGCAGTTCTACAACCTGTACATCATCGCCCCAGCCCTTGCGCATGAGGAGAAGACTCCGGCCGAGGGTTGGATTTTTGACCAATACATGGATGATGCGAGTGGCCCGACCTTTGCCTACCTCCTCGATGTTGAGGATTACTACCAGAAGGGACCAGCTATCGAGGGTCAGACGGTGGCCTACGACAACTACGAGCCGTTGCTCAAGGAAATGATTCAAGGCGTTAAGGATCGTGCCGAGGGCGGCGATGTCGCTGCTGAATATCGCTTTGGACATGCAGAGACCATTATCCCTCTTGCAGCTTTGCTGAAGCTTCCTGGTTCCGAAAAAGGCACTCCCGCCGATGAGGTTTATTCGTGGGAGAACTCCGGATGGCGCGGTGACCAGGTAGCTCCGATGGGGGCCAATATTCAGTGGGATGCTTTCCAAAATGAACGCGGGGAGACAATCGTTCGCATGCTGTATAACGAGAAGGAAATCGCTTTCCATGACGGCTGCGAACCCATTGCTGAGGCATCGACGTTTTACACCATCGACGAGCTTTCCGCTTGTCTTCCGCTTGGCTCAACATCGGACCACTCCAAGGCCCGCCTCACGGAAGATCAAAATCACGACACTCCGCAGCCATCACCGTCAGATGTTGTGTCTTCCAAGGCCGGGGTGTGGGGTATTGTCGCTGCGGTCATTGGTGCACTGGCAATCGCTGTCGGCGCCGCTGCTGCCAACGCTGAGCAGATTAAGAGCATCCTCAACAAGTATGGAATCCATCTGCCCTTCTAAATTGCGAACTTAGACGAGACAGTACAAGCCAGGCTGGGTCCCATCAGTCCTAGCGGATTTCTGGGCCCCGCCTGTGTCTGGTGACTACCGCTTCACCACGTGTACATCTACCCCACCGAAAAGGCTGAAGCAGTTCACCACTACTTCAGGAGCGCTGGCAGGCAAGTCTGCAGGGTCGATGGCACCACGTTCGACCTTGATGTCGTGGCCGCCAAAGAGGCCGACGCCGTTGACACGAACGCGGAATCCTTCCGGGACCCAGACATCGACGCCGCCGAATACCCCGACTGCTTGAATTGTCGTGACGTGTTCTTTGAGGGAGGCGCCACGAAGGTCTACATCGGTGCCGCCGAAGATTCCCATCGTGGTGTGATGAGCGGCGATGGGAATGCCGCGCACAGTGCTGCCGCCAAAGATGCCGAGGGAAAGCCCCTGCGCGCCGTGTACCGATGGTTCTACTTGGGCTAAAGCCTGGTCAACAGCGGTGGCGGTTCCTTGATTAGCGGTCTTGACTTCCTTCGACCGTTGACGTGCCACCTGGTGGCTGCCGAACAGGACTTGTTCTGGGGCCTCGATCAGGTCGGAAACAAGGTCGACCAACTCGCCGCGTGTCGTGGCATCGGCGCAGCGGCTGGAGCGCTCCTCGAATTCAGTGACGCTGAGCTGGCCTACCGACATCGCATCCGCCAACACCTGTGAAGCGGTGGTGCGCTCAGAGTTCGTGCATTTGATGTCTCGTGATTCCATGTCTTGATTTTACGTGGAAGCACGCATTTAAGCGCGGCGAAGAGTGCTGAACACTTCGCCGCGCTTATTCGTTCGTTCCTGGATTCTTGTTAGGACTCGATCTCGGGGGCAAAATCGGGCAGGCGCTCCCCTACTCCAAGGAGCTCAGCGATAGCTGCCACAGCGCGCTCAGCGGCCTTGCCATCGCCGTAGGGGTTGACGGCGTTGGCCATGGCCTCGTAGGCAGCATCATCATCAAGGAGCAGCTTAGCCTCCGCCACGATAAGGCTACGGTTGGTGCCCACGAGCTTCACGGTGCCGGCCACAACAGCTTCGGGGCGCTCGGTATTCTGACGCATGACCAAGACCGGCTTGCCCAGAGCCGGGGCTTCTTCCTGAACTCCACCGGAGTCGGTGAGGATAATGGTTGCACGGTCCAGAAGCTTGGTGAACTGGTCATAGGGCAGCGGATCCGTGATGATGACGTTAGGCAGGGACTCAACCTCCGGAAGCACGGCTTCACGGACCTTGGGGTTGAGGTGCAGGGGTAGAACAAAGTTAATGTCCGGGTAAGCCTCTGCCAAATCCTTGACGGCCCCACCAATTTCCTTCATGGCTTCAAGGTTTTCGCGGCGGTGGGTGGTGACCACGACAAGACGCTTGGCCGACTGCGCGGCTTCCTGGACGGCCGAGTCTTCGAATTCGGTGTCCCAGCTTGCAGCCTCAAGTAGGGCATCGATAACAGTGTTGCCGGTGACCGCGATGTCCTTGGAGCGCACGTTCTCGCGGCGCAGGTTCTCCATTGAGCCTGCCGTGGGAGCGAGGTGCAGCTCCGCAACCTGGCCGATCAGCTTACGGTTCGCCTCTTCCGGGAACGGCGAGTGAATGTCACCGGTGCGCAGGCCTGCTTCCAGGTGCACGATTTTCACACCGCGGTGGAAACCAGCAAGCGCTGCAGTCATGGCCGTGGAGGTATCGCCCTGGGAAATGATGACGTCGGGCTGTTCGGCATCGATAATCTCATCCAGCCCCATGAGCGCGCGGGAAACAATCTCATTGAGACCTTGGCCCGGCTTCATCAGGTGCAGATCCAGCTTCGGTTCAATGCCAAACATGGTGTTGACCTGCTCCAGCATTTCTTTATGCTGGCCGGTGGAGACAGCAACCGATTCGAAGCGATCGTCCTTCTCCAATGCCTTAATGACTGGGGCTACCTTGATCGCCTCGGGGCGGGTGCCGTACACGGTCATAATCTTCGGCTTAGACATAAATTTCCTTCATTTATTACCGGGAGAGAATCTCCGTAAGAGTCTACAGTGCTTGTGCCGCGTGCACATCGCCCAGTGAATAGCGGAGAGAAGAACGTCAGTCCTGTGAACGCTAGTCCTCGCTCACGGTGACTTCCCGTGGCTCTTCGAAAGCAGCCACGCGCGGCTCAGCTGCCGCCACGCTGGCTGTTAATAGCGCTGACATCGCCACGGCTGCCGAGACCGCGTGCGTACGCTTCGAACTCTCCACAGAACTTAAGTTAACCGAAGCGAATGGTCTTTGGGAAGAGTTCGCACAATATCTATTCGCCCCACGGCTGCACTGCCGCCCACGCCGGTGGGCCTAGGCAGGTAGGCTGATCGTGAGAATTGCACGTTGCCCGTACGTTGTACGCAAACGCTGGCCGCTGCGCCGGCTTGAAGTAAGGGGATGACTAGTTTCCAATGATCCAATTTGTTGTGGGTGCTGCCGCCGGATACGTCTTCGGAACCAAGGCTGGGCGCAAGCGCTACCACCAAATTAAGGGCGCTTATGAAAAGGCCGTGAACTCCCCCGCCACCAAGGCCGCAGTGCGCTCCGCGCGCAAGGCCGTGGCCAACCGCTTGGATCCGGAGCCGCGTATGCGCGAGCTCAAGGACTATAACAAGGGGCGCCGCGGCAAGCGTGGCACCAGAGGTGCCACGGATGAAATGCCGGCGGATCGGATTTACGAGCCGGACGAGGATTAACGCGCACGCTAGAACGCGTGCGCGGGGTGTGGATTAGTGCGTAGTGCTTGCTAACGCACGCCGCGGAAGGCGCGGTCGTTGAGCTCGCGGCGGGCTTGCTCAAGTGCGACGAGGTCGGCGAAGAGCGAGTTATAGGACTCTTCGTCGTCGGAGGGGCGCATGCGGCCTAGTTGAGCTTTGAGTTGGGCTACTTGGTCGCCCACGCGGGCTTCCTGGAGGCGCGAGAGCACGGAATCGGCGTAGGCTTCCAGGTCGGTATCAGGGTTGCCGGTCTCCCCCAGCTTGATGGGCTCCACGGCCAGTTCAGAGACGAAGTTGCGGGCCATAAGGTCCGGCATCTCCCCGGCCACGGCGGCGAGCCACTCCACGCCGGGCTGTTCAGCGCCGGCGGTCACGCCACCCAAGGTGGAGATAGCGCGGCGGATCGTGCGGTAGGCCTCGTTGGAGTAGGCATCCTCCGTAATGCCGTCGAAGTAGCTGCCGGCAATCTGCGGGTACTGCAGAGCCAACTTGAGGGCCTCGCGCTGCGGCCACAGGTGCGGCTCCCGGGGGCCGGGGATGTGCATGACGGGGGCATTGGACTGCGCAGGAACGGAGGAGGTCTGCTCCAGGGAGGCAAAACGCGGGCGCTGCTCCTTCTTCGGCCTGCGGGCTTCCTGGCGTACTTGGTGGAGTACTTCCTCCGGGTCGGGCCAGCCCACCCAGCCGGCCAAGCGGCGGGCGTACTCGCGTTGCAGAGGTTGATCCCGGATTTGGGCCACGACGGGCACGGCGCGGCGCAGGGCTTGGAGGCGGCCTTCGGCCGAGTCGATGCTGAACTCCGAGATGACGGAGCGGATGACGAACTCGAACATGGGGATGCGGTCCGCCACCAAGTCGCGCACGGCAGCGTCGCCGCGCGCAAGGCGCAGATCGCAGGGATCCATGCCGTCGGGGGCCACGGAGACGAAGGACTGGCCGGTGAATTTCTGCTCGCCCTCGAAGGCGCGCATGGCGGCTTTCTGGCCGGCCTCGTCGCCGTCGAAGGTGTAGATGAGCTCGCCGTGGAAGTAGGAATCATCCAGCATCAGGCGGCGCAGCACCTGGAGGTGGTCCGGGCCGAAGGCGGTGCCGCAGGAGGCCACGGCGGTCTTGACACCGGCGGCGTACATGGCCATGACGTCCGTGTAGCCCTCCACCACCACGGCTTGGTGTTGCTCCGCGATGTTGCGCTTGGCCAAATCCAGGCCGAAGAGCACCTTGGACTTGTGATAGAGCATGGTCTCGGGCGTGTTCATGTACTTGCCCAGCTTGTCATCGTCGTAAAGCTTGCGTGCGCCGAAGCCGATGACGTTGCCGGATAGGTCCTTGATGGGCCACAGCAGGCGCCGGTGGAAGCGGTCGATGGGACCGCGCTTGCCCATCTTGGAAATGCCGGCGGCTTCCAGCTCCTCAAAGGAAAAGCCCATGCGCAGCAGGTGCTTAGTGGCGGTATCCCAGCCTTCCGGGGCATAGCCGCATTCGAATTCGTAGATGATCTCCTTGGAGAAGCCGCGGTCGAGGAGGAACTCGCGCCCGGCGGCGGCCTGCGGGGTTTCTAGCTGCTGGCGGTAGAACTCGTGCGCAGCCTTGTTGGCGGCGATAAGCCGACGGCGCGTGCCGGGCTTTTCATCGCGCGCACCGGTGGAGCCGCCTTGGTAGTTGATGTGGTAGCCAATCTTCTGGGCTACGGCCTCAACTGCTTCCGGGAAGGAGACCTGCTCCATCTCCATGAGGAAGCTGAAAACATCCCCGCCCTTGCCGGTGGAGAAACAGTGGTAGTAGCCGCGCTGCGGGCGCACGTGGAAAGACGGGGTCTTCTCATCCTTGAAAGGGCTCAGGCCCTTCAAAGAGTCATAGCCAGCGGGTTTGAGCTGGACGTATTCGCCCACGATCTCATCAATAGGCGCGCGTTCACGGATAGCTTGGATGTCGCTGTCCGGAATTCTGCCTCGTGCCATGCGTACAGACTACCCCGCCCACGCAAGGTACAGGTACCCACGGCTGGGTGGGCTAGAGCTGCGAGTCCCACATCCTGGAAGAACCCATATGTGGGAATTGGGAAAAGAGCGCGGTCCTGATTTCTTTTTCTGCCCTGGCACCTGCAATGATGGGGCCATGGCCCAGTCTTCCCCTTCTAAAAAGTCGCTGCCGGCCCTCATCGGCGGCGCGGTTCTCGTCCTCGTCGCGGGCTACTTCGGCATCGACCTCGGTGACTCCAGCGATGGCGCGGACCAGAAGGCAGCACCGTCTTCCTCTGCCGCTGGTGCGTCTGGTGGGGATGAGGGGGACGTCGCCAAGCAGGGCGGCTCCGACCTGCCCACCTGTTCCATGGATTCCTTGCCCCAGGAGGCCCACGAGACAGCCAGCGATATCCTGGCGGGCGGCCCCTATGACTACCCGGATAATGACAACGTGCGCTTTGGCAACTATGAGGGCGTGCTGCCGCAGCAGGACAGGAATTACTACCGCGAATACACGGTGGAAACGCCGGGGATTGGGCACCGCGGGGCCAAGCGGATTGTCACCGGTGGCGGGAGCGAGACCGACCCGGATGTCTGGTACTACACCGATGATCACTACGACAGCTTCTGCAGCATCCCGGACGCGGAGGACTAAGACATGCAGCGCATCCTGATTACTGAACCCATCCGTACGCGCGAGGACTTCTATGGCGCGCTTGGGCGCCTGCGCGGCTGCCAGTCCGGTGCCCCGCGCAACCTTGATGCCCTGGCGGACTTCCTCCGCGAGCAGCACATCGTGGCGATCATCGCTGCGGATTTCGACATGGTGGAGGAAGACCTGGCCCCGATCAGCATGGTGCTGAAGGACCAGGGTGTCGCGCTCGTGCGCTAGCTCAAGAAACCGAAGAGCTCGGCGCTGCGCTGCGCTAGGCGCTCTAGGCGGGATTCGGTCATGGAGGCGATCTGGTCGATGATGGCGCGGTCGCGCTCCAGATCGGTGTCGGCCTGGTTCCACCACAGGGCGAAGGTAGCGTCCAGCGAGCCCGGCGCGCCGGCCACCAGGTAGTCGTAGACGCGGTAGATGCGCTCGCGCTGCCGGTCCTGACGGGCCAGGTGGGCGGGCTCATCCATGACGTAGAGAACGGCGATGGTCTTGAGCAGCGTTACCTCCGCCACTGCGCCGGGTGGGACGGCGAGGTCGCCGTGCATGCGGCCGAGGGGGCCGTCGTTGGCCGCCAGCGTGGCGGAGACGGTGGCGCCGACGTAGCGGCCGACAAGCTCCGAGGTCATCTTCTTTAAGTTGGCATAAGAGCGCAGGGAGTAGTCGAAGTTACCGATGGCGTTGATGACATCCAGCTGGCGCAGGCGGTCGGCTGCCTCGAGGAGCTCGTCGGCGGTACCGCCGAAGGCTTTTGCGCCCTTGTCCGCGAGGTTGGCCAGCTCCACCAGATCCCAGAGCACACCCAAAGAGATGCGGCGGGAGATGATGCCGTCTTCGACGTCGTGGACGGAATAGGCGATGTCATCCGACCAGTCCATGACCTGGGCCTCCATCGACTTGCGCTTATCGCTATGCCCCTGGCGCAGCCACTCCAGGACGTCGGTGTCTTCGTCGTAGGCGCCGTATTTGCGGTTGGTCGTGCCATCCGGGTTGGTCTTGGTCCAGGGGTATTTGCAGGCGGCATCGAGTGAGGCGCGGGTGAGGTTGAGGCCATAGCTGCGCGGGCCCGCCGGGGTATCCAGCACCACCTTGGGCTCCAGTTTGGTCAGGATGCGCAAGGTCTGGGCATTGCCCTCGAAGCCACCGAGCGCAACCTCGTTGAGGGCATTCTCGCCGTTGTGGCCGTAGGGCGGGTGGCCAATGTCATGCGTCAGGCCCGCCATATCGCACAAGTCCGGGTCCAGGCCCAAGCCTGCACCGATGCTGCGGGCAATCTGACTGACCTCCAGGGAGTGTGTCAGCCGCGTGCGCGGGGTATCGCCATCGCGCGGGCCCACCACTTGGGTCTTATCCGCTAGGCGGCGCAGCGCCGCGGAGTGCAGGACGCGGGCGCGGTCGCGGGAGAAGGCGCCGCGGTGCTCCTCGGTTTTGAGCAGGGCCGAGCCTTTGGGTGACTCGGAGGCAAGGCGGGCGACGTCTTCTGCGCAATAGGTATAGCTCACGGGTTTTAAGCTTAGGCGGAGTCCTGGTCTTCCTGGGTCTGCCTCGCGCCAATAACACGGTGGCGCAGGGCCTGGTTGGGGCGGATGAGGCGCTCGATGCGGTAGAAGGCCGTCCGCACGCCTTCGGTGCGCTTCTCCCCCAGCAGGGTGCGCAGGCCCAGGTAGGCCAGGCCGCCGGTCTCGTGGGCCAGGTAGCGCCACCAGGGGATGGAAAAAAGCCGGGAAGGATAATAGGGCGTGCCCAGCACGGTGGCGGCAATCCCCTCTTGGCGGGCGATGAGGAAGGTGCGCAGGCGGTGCAACGGGTCGGTGATGATGACGGCCTCGGTCACGCCGAGTTTGTCGCGGGCGGCGGCTAGCTCGCTGCGGGTGTCGAGGCCCTCTTCGAGGGCGGTGACTTTAAGGGGCTCGTCGTCAAGCAAGGCCCGTGCCACCCCGGCCTCGGTGAACCTATCGCCGGGCAAGTTCCCGCCCACCGTGATAATGGGCAGGTCGTGCGCGGCGGCGTACTCAGCGGCGAAGCGCACGCGGCCGCGAAGGATGCGGGAGGGGCGCCCGTCGTATTGCGCGGCGCCGAGGACAATAACGTACTTCACTGCCTGTCCACTTTAGCGTTGGGTGGCAGGTATCGTGGTTCGCATGACTACTGCTGCTCGTATTGGACGCGCCGCCCTCGCCGCCCTCGTGCTGGGGTTGGCCACTGCTAGCCCGGCCGTGGCTGCGGACTTCGTTGTTGCCGCGCCGGAGGCGGCCTCGCTCACGGATAAGGTGACGGATGAGGCGGGGGTTCTCTCGGACTCAGAGAAATCCGAGTTGGAGGACAAGATTGCCGCGCTGCAGCAGGAGCACCACGTGGTGATTTTCGTGGTCTTTGCATCCTCGCTCCCGGAGGGCGCGGAGAGCTATGCGGGTGAAATTGTGCAGGCCAAGGGCCCGAACTCCGCGGCCTACGTGGTGGGTGTGGATGATTCCACCGTGGGCGTGCAGACGGGCAATGACTGGCCGCGCGGGCGCCTGGATGTGATGTATGACGCGGCCTACGCCAAGCTTGCCGACGGCCGCCAGTTCGGTGCTTCCGCACTCGCGCTTGTCGACGCTGCCGCTTCCGGTTCTGCGGGGTCTTCTTCTGGCGCTTCTGCTGCTTCTGATTCCGATGGCTCGGGAGGCCTGTGGCTTGTCGGCGGCGCGGGTGCCCTAGCTTTGGCCGGCGGTGGCATCGCGGTGGCCAGCCGGCGCAAGACCAAGAAGGACTCAGCTGCGACGTTGGAATCGGCGCGCCAGATTGAGCCGAGCAATACCGCGCAGCTCGACCGCTTGGACATGGCGACCTTGGAGAAGCTGGCCCAGGAGGAGCTGGTCTCCACCGATGAGTCGATCCGCCGCGGCAAGGAGGAGCTCGACATCGCGGTGGCCGAGTTCGGCCCCGAGCGCACCCGCCCGTTCACGCGCGCGATGAACCATTCCACGCTGACCCTGCAGAAGGCGTTCCAGCTGCAGCAGAAGCTGCAAGATAACCTGCCGGAATCGACGGCGGAGCGCCGCCAGATGCTGGTGGAGATTATCTCCTCCTGCGGGCAGGCCGACGATGCCTTGGATGCGCAGGCGGCGGACTTTGCCAAGATGCGTGACTTGCTCATTAACGCCAGCTCCAAGCTGGATGAGCTGACGCGTCGGGTGGTCGACCTGCGCGGGCGCCTGCCGCAGGCACGCGCTACCTTGTCTACTCTCAGCGGCTCCTATTCCGAGGAGGTGTTGTCCTCCATTGCGGATAACCCAGAGATGGCGGAGGTCTCGCTCAATGAGGCTGAAAAGCTGCTTTCCCGCGGCCGAGAATTGCAGTCCCAGCCGGCTGGCCAGCAGGGTCCTTTGGTGGGCTATATCCGCGATGCCGAGCACGCCCTGGAGGTCTCCGACCGCCTGCTGAATGGCGTGGAGAATGCCGAGAACTCAATCACCGCGGCTCGCGATAACCTGCCGGCGCTCATCGATGAGGTCGAGGAAGAAATCGCCGAAGCCCAGCACTTGGAACAGCGCGGCAAGGCCCAGGGCTCGACTGCTGATTGGGCCGCCTTGGAGGAGTTGCTGGCCCGCGCCCGGGAGGCTCTGCGCGCAGCCCGCGAGCACGGTCAGGGTGATCCACTGGGTCAGTACACGGCGCTGACGGCTATCGATGGCGAACTGGACCAGCAGCTGGACACCGTCCGCGAAACCAACGCCACCCGCGAGCGCCAGATCGCGCTCTACCGCCAGCAGATTGCCGCGGCCGAGTCCGCTATCCAGGCAGCTGAGGACTTGCTCTCCTCGCGTGGCCGCGTGGTGGGCCCCGATGCGCGTGTGGCTCTTGCCGATGCCACCCGCCTCTTCGCCCAAGCCCAGAACTCCGCCTCGAAGGACTTGCGCGCGGCCCTCAACTACTCCCGCGATGCCGCGACTGCCGCGCAGACTTCGCTCAATCGCGCGAAGGAAGACCTAGAGGCCTACCGCCGCCAAGAACAGCGCCGCCAGGCCACCGATGCCGCGGGCAACATCCTCACCGGCATGGTGCTGGGCCAGATCCTCGGTGGCGGCAGCTCCCGCGGCCACAGTGGCGGTTTCGGCGGAGGCTTCTCCGGTGGTGGCAGCTTCGGCGGCGGTGGCTTCTCGGGCGGCGGCGGTGGAGGTGGCTTCCGCGGCGGCTCCTTCTAGCCGCCCTCTCCCCCTCCCCGCACCTAGGCCCTCCCAGCTGTCTTCACCCACTTCCCCGTCCTCTCCCCTTCCCCGCGCCAGTTCCTCCCAGCCGGCTTCACCCACTTCCCCGCGCGAGCCCTCGAGACCCGCGGCCCACACCCGGCATCTCATAACCAGGGCGGTCCCACATGGCATCTCGCACAAGGCTCCTTGCAAAAGGCATCTGGCAAAAGGCATCTTCTAGAAGGCGTTTTCACAGCTAAAAACGCCTTTTGCACCCTCTACATGGCGTTTTCAGCCCCAAAGGCGCCTTTTGACAGATGCCATCTGCCAGATGCCTTCTGCCGGACTGTCGGATGCCGTTTGCGGGATGCCTTCTGCCGAATGTCCTTGCACGCATCGGGCGGTTGGATACCGACTCGATTGTCGGCCAAGTAGATCCACGGATACGGGATTGGTGCACGTACATGATTGGTGTAAACCGGTCATGCACATGGTTCTGGCCAAACGGTTCGCCTCAGATGGTTGCAGTCAAACGGCTTACTTGGGGGCAAGTAAACCTTCTGCAATGCGCTAGATGGTTCGTTTGGGGGCAAGCAAACCTTATGACTGCAACCATCTGACTCGAACCCTCTACCGGCATACCAAGCCGAGCAAACACACTCGGAGAGCTCCTCTTCGAAGACAAACTCCACTACTCGCATGTCGGTGCAGGTTATATCGCGAAAGGTCCCTTTAGTTTGGTGCCTTTATTCTGGTCCCTTTGCCTAGTAAAGGGACCATCTATCAGGCGAAAAGCTGCGCCACATGGTCCCTTTGCACTCATAAGGGACCAGAGTGGAGGGACCAAACCAGAAGGACCATCTGTGAGAGAGCGGAAAGCACGGCCTAGCAGGCAGGAAGCAAGAAGGGGACGTGCGCCGAGCAGGCAGGCAGCAAGAAAGCGAAGTGGGCTTTGACGGGCAGCAGTGCGAAGTAGGGGTTCGGTGCACAAATGGGCGGCACCGCGGAAGGTGGGCTTAGGTGCGGAAGGGGCGGATGGAGCCGTCGAGAAGCAGGCAACAGTAGCTGGTGAAGGCGGCGTCCGTGAGGGGGAGCTCGCCCACCGCAACTTCGAGGTCGCGGCCGCGCGGGGTGGTGCGGGCAACCTCGGCGGCGGGGCCAGACAAAGCGAGGATGCGGCGCTCGCGGCGGAAGGGGTTCGTGCGCTCGAGCAAGTACTCGCGGCCCTGACAGACCGCACGCAGCTTTTTCACCGTGAAGCTGGTCTGCTCCGCCGAAAAGTCGGGCCCGCGTACAGTAAAGCTGCGAGCGCCCGGGATGTGCTCGAAGGCGATGGTGGTGCCCGTCCCGGGCAGCAGCAGGCCCGTCGGTCTCACGCGGGCGATGACCTCGCCCGCGCCATCCACCAGCGCCCCATCGCGCCACACCCAGCGTTGCATCAGAGGAGCACCGCAATGATGGCGACAATGGTCATGAGCAACAGCATGGCGATGATCGGGATCGCGGTCTTCTGCGTCCGGGCCTCCAAAATGACGCGGGTAAACCAGCTCAAAGCCGCAATCTCCGAATGGCTGAGGTCATCGGAGTCATCGCTGTTCTCGCCCTCGAACTCGAGGATGGCCTTGCGCACGCCAGAGTTCTTGGAGGAGAACTGGGCAATCTTCAGCCCCTCGTGGTCCTCGACAATCCAGTCACCGCCGGCCTCGTTGATGAAGGCAAAGGTGCGCCCGTCCAGCGAGGCCTCCAAGCGCTTATCACGCTTGGGATTGCCCGCCAGACGGTAGACGCGGTCGTCTTCCAGGGTCACCGACGCGCCCAGGTCATCGAGGCCCAAGCGCCAGTGCTCGCCTTCCACATCTGCCGAGCGTTCCTGGAACATGCCCAACGACGCCGGCCCCTCCCCCACGAGGAGGACCGGGTTCTTGCGGTCGCTGCGGTCCCAGCTGGTGTAGTGCATTAGCAGCCAGCCAGGCGGGCAGCCAGGTAAGCCTCAAGCTCGTCGAGCTTGACGCGCTCCTGCTCCATCGAGTCACGCTCACGCACGGTGACCGCGTTGTCCTCGAGGGTGTCGAAGTCATAGGTCACGCAGAACGGCGTACCAATCTCGTCCTGGCGGCGGTAGCGGCGGCCGATGGCGCCAGAGACATCGAACTCCACGTTCCAGTTGGCGCGCAGCTTGTTGGCCAGCTCGCGGGCCGGGGTGGACAGCTCTTCCTTCTTCGACAGCGGCAGCACGGCCACCTTGACCGGAGCCAGACGGCGGTCCAGGCGCAGCACCACGCGCTTATCGGTACCGCCCTTGGCGTTCGGGGCCTCCTCTTCGTCGTAGGCATCGATAAGGAAGGCCATCATGGCGCGGCCCAGGCCGGCAGCCGGCTCAATAACGTACGGGGTCCAGCGCTCGCCAGCCTCCTGGTCAAAGTAAGACAGGTCCTCGCCCGAGCCCTTGGTGTGCACGGAAAGGTCATAGTCCGTGCGGTTGGCCACGCCCTCCAGCTCGCCCCACTTGGAGCCCTTGAAGTTATAGGCGTACTCGACGTCCACGGTGCGCTTGGAGTAGTGGGAGAGCTTCTCCTGCGGGTGCTCGTAGAGGCGCAGGTTCTCTTCCTTAATCCCCAGGTCGATGTACCAGTTGAAGCGGTCATCGATCCAGTACTGGTGCCACTCTTCATCCTCGCCCGGCTTGACGAAGAACTCCATCTCCATCTGCTCGAACTCGCGGGTGCGGAAGATGAAGTTGCCCGGGGTGATCTCATTGCGGAAGGACTTACCGATGTTCGCGATACCGAACGGCGGCTTCATACGCGCCGAGGTCATCACGTTCTTGAAGTTCACGAAGATACCCTGCGCGGTCTCCGGGCGCAGGTAGTGCAGGCCCTGCTCATCGTCGACCGGACCCAGGAAAGTCTTGAGCAGACCGGAGAAGGCCTTCGGCTCGGTCCAGTCACCCGGCTGGCCAGTCTCCGGATCATTAATATCCGCAAGGCCGTTCTCCGGCTCGTGGCCGTGCTTTTCCTCGTAAGCCTCGATCAGGTGGTCGGCGCGGTAGCGCTTACCGGTGTGCTTGGACTCCACCAGCGGGTCGGTGAAAACCTCGACGTGGCCGGAGGACACCCACACCTGGCGCGGCTGGATCACGGATGTATCGACACCCACGACGTCATCGCGGGACTGCACCATGTGGCGCCACCACTGGCGCTTGATGTTTTCCTTGAGCTCGACGCCAAGCGGGCCGTAGTCCCACGCAGAGCGGGAACCGCCATAAATTTCACCTGCCTGGTAGACCAAGCCGCGGCGCTTACACAGGCTGACGACGGTATCAATGACGGATGCCATAGCTAATGGGACTCCTCTGGTAGGGGACAGTCTTTATACAGTGCGGCCTAGTCTAGCGTGCCCCTCACCGCCGCGTGCCGTCACCCCAAAAGTGTGGTGCATTTTATACACATTTCCGCATTCTTCGGCTATAGTACCGATAGCTCTCCCTTTCGATCGTGCCGCGGCTGCCACCGTGATTAGCGCTTTGGATTCACCACTGCGCATCGATATCATTCAGCGCCTCTCCGAGCGCGACCACTACGTCCACGAGCTGGTGTCCGCGACCGGCAAATCGCAGCCGCTTATCAGCCAGCACCTGCGGGTTCTCAAGCGCGCGCAGATCGTCGACAGTGAGCGCACCGGCCGCGAGGTTCGCTATTCTCTGGTGGCGCCTAAGGTGCTGCCCTTGCTTCGCGACGCCTCACTGGCCACCGCTTAATGGAAGTGTGTTGATAAACTAGGGGCCATGTCCATCCACGACAGTATTCCCAAACTCGGTGCTCGCAATACCCGCCAGCGCACCGCCGTCGTTGAGGTCCTGCGTAGTCTCGACAAGTTCGTCTCTGCCAAGGACATTCACCAAGCGCTTATCGACGGTAACCAAAAAGTCGGCCTCACCACCGTCTATCGCACGCTCCAATCACTCTCGGAGATCGACGCTGTCGACGCGCTCCACATGCCCTCCGGTGAAACCCTCTACCGCCACTGCGAAAGCGATGCGCACCACCACCACCTGGTGTGCACCAAGTGCGGCCGCACCGAAGAAATCGACGGCGGCCCTATTGAAGAGTGGGCCTCCTCGGTAGCCAAGAAGCACGACTTCGAGCTGACCGGCCACGATGCCGAAATCTTCGGCATCTGCGCCGAGTGCCGCGCCCGAAACTAAGGCCCGAAATCAGGGTTTCGGGCGTTAGAAACGATGCTGGCTACTTGACGCCGCCGAAGCGGCGGTCGCGCCGCGCGTACTCCTCCACCGCGGCAAACAAGTCTTCCGGAGTGAAATCCGGGAAGAGCTTGTCCTGGTAAATCATCTCTGCATAAGCCGACTGCCAGAGCAGGAAGTTGGAGGTGCGCTTCTCACCGGAGGGGCGCAAGAACAGATCCACGTCCGGCATATCGGGGTCATACATCACCGAGCTCACCGTCTTCTCGTTGATGGAGCGCGGGTCCAGCTCGCCGCGGGAGACTTGCTCGGCGAGTTCCCGGATGCCGTCGACAAGCTCGGCGCGCCCACCGTAATTCACGCACATCACCAGGGTCATCGTGGTGTTGTCCTTGGTGAGCTCCTCGGCGGCCTCGAGCTCCTTGATAACGGAGCGCCACAGGCGCGGGCGGCGGCCGGCCCACACCACGCGCACTCCTCTCTCGTTGAGCCAGTGGCGCTGGCGGCGCAGCACGTCGCGGTTAAAGCCCATGAGGAAGCGGACTTCCTCCGCGCTGCGGCGCCAGTTTTCCGTGGAGAAGGCGTAGGCGGACAGGTAGGGAACGCCGAGGGAAAGACAGGCATCGACGACATCGAGAAGCACGGCTTCCCCGCGCCGGTGGCCTTCGGTGCGCTTCATGCCGCGCTCCTCCGCCCAGCGGCCGTTGCCGTCCATGACCAGTGCGATGTGGCGCGGCAGGAACTCCTGCGGGATAGCGGGCGGATGAAGGACTCGGTTCGGGTCAGGCGTAATCACGGATTACAGTCTACTGTTCCATGATCCCCAGCGCGCCAACGCTTCGCTCAAGATGCCATTGCAGGTGGGCGCGGGTGAGGCGATGGGCCTCTTGGGCTTGGGCGTTCGTCGGCTGGCTGGGGTGATCGTGAGCGATAAGCCACATGTGGTGCAGGGTTTCCGGGTCCACCTCGGCGGCTCCCGGCGGGCGGCATTGGTGGCAGGCAGCTCCGCCCACGGCCGGGTGGAAGGCGTGGTGGGGGCCGGGCCTTTGGCACTGGGCGCAATCGAAAAGGCTGGGTGCCCAGCCGGCGTGGGACATGGCTTTGAGGAGGAATGCGTCGAGAAGCATGAGCGGATCTCCGTGCTGGAGTTGGTTGAGGATATCGACGCAGGCATCGTAGAGGTAGGGGTCCCCGGGGGCATCGGCGGCGGCGAGGCGCTCGGCGGATTCGAGGGCGGCGCAGGCGGCGGTGTAGCGCTCGTAGTCCTCGATGATGCGCGCGCCGAAGTAGTCAACGGTATCGGCTTGGGAGATGGTGTAGAGGTTGCGGCCGGGATACAGCTGCACGTCGAGGTTGACAAAGAGCTGCAGGCGCGAGCCGAAGCGCGATTTGGCGCGGCGAACACCCTTGGCCACCCCGCGCACGAGGCCGTGGTAGCGGGTCAAGAGCACGATGATGCGATCTGCCTCGCCGAAATCATAGGTGCGGATGACGAGGGCGCGGTCGCGGAAATTCTCGCGCATGTAGAAGCTCGCCAGCTCT
Organism: Corynebacterium sp. HMSC074A09; assembly: GCF_001811545.1. NCBI lineage: Bacteria > Bacillati > Actinomycetota > Actinomycetes > Mycobacteriales > Corynebacteriaceae > Corynebacterium > Corynebacterium sp. HMSC074A09. Next base: position 40,068 of record NZ_KV805177.1, read on the forward strand.
TAGAAGCCCAGGCGGCCCAGCGCCTTCGGGTCCGATTGCCAGTTCTTCAAAACCTTAATGCGCAGGTCAAGGTAGACGTTCTGGCCCAGCAGCTGGATGATTTCCTTGCGGGCGGTGCCCACGATGCGGCGGAAGCGGCGGCCATCCTTGCCCTCGATGATGCGCTTTTGGCCGGGGCGCTCCAGGTAGAGGATGGCGTGGACGTTGAGGACGTCTGGGCGTTCCTGGCTGGGCAGGATCTCATCGACCTCGACGGCGACGGAGTGCGGGAGCTCGTACTTCAGGCCGGACAGCGCGGACTCGCGGATCAGCTCGGCGATGCGCTTGGACTGGTCTTCGTCGGTGACATGGTCATCGGGGTAGAACTTGGGGCCTTCGGGGAGGTGGTCCACGATGACCTGGGTCAGCTCATCCAGCTGCACGCGCTCGGTGGCGGAAACTGGGATGACCACGGCATCGGGGTTCTCTTCGGCGAGCAGCTCATGCAGGGCGAGCAGCTGGGCGCCGACTTGGTCCTTGGATGCTTTATCCAGCTTGGTGACGATGCCGATGATGGGGGTCTTCGGGGCGACCTTACGCACGTTCTCCAGGATCCAGCGATCACCGGGGCCAATTTTTTCATCCGCGGGGATGGTCAGGCCGATGACGTCGACGTCGGCGTAGGTGTCTTTGACGACCTCGTTGAGTCGCTCGCCGAGCAAGGTGCGCGGGCGGTGCAGGCCGGGGGTGTCGACGAGGACGATTTGCGCATCCTCGCGGTGGACCAGGCCGCGGATGGGGTGGCGGGTGGTTTCCGGCTGGTCAGCCGTGATGGCGATCTTCTGCCCCACCAGCGCGTTGGTCAGGGTGGACTTGCCGGTGTTGGGACGGCCGACGAAGGACACGAAGCCGGAGTGGAAGCCCTCGGGCGTGTCGGTGTACTGCGAATAGTCGGCGGGGTTGGCTTCGCCCTCGGCTGGTAGGTCGGCGAAGGCGGCATCGAAATCAGTGCTCATATTGCCTCATATCATAACGCAACAGCTGCCGAGTCCCGTTCTTGTTGTAAAGCGCTGCTCTGACTCTCGACGTGCGGCCCCGAGAGCTTCCTGCCGATGCACCGGCAGATGGTCCTTGTAGTTTGGTCCTTCTACTCTGGTCCCTTCTCTGTGCAAAGGGACCATCTGGTGCCGGTTTTCGCGTGCTAAATGGTCCCTTTAGTGTGCGAAGGGACCAGACTAAAGGGACCTTCTGCACTTTCGCGGAGTTTATCCGCCCTGCAGAGGGTTCCAGTCAGACGGTTCTAGTCATAAGGTTTCTTTGCCCCCAAACGAACCATCTAGAGGCCTCCAGAAGGTTTGTTTGCCCCCAAGAGAACCTTCTGACCCGAACCATGTGAGTAGAACCTTATAGCTGGAAACGACATCGTTGAAGGTGGGCCGCGAAAGCAGCAACGAGGTGCGGGTGAAGGTTGGTGGCGCGAGGTTATCCGCCGCATGGCGACTGCGAAAAAGCTTGCGCCACATGGCATCTTGCAAACGGCATCTTCCGAAAGGCGTCTTTGGTAGGAAAAACGCCATCTGGACGCCGCAAAAGGCGTTTTCAGGAGTGAAAACGCCTTCTGACAGATGCCTTCTGCGGGATGCCATTTGCCGGACGCCTTTTGCGGGGCTAAGGATCAGACTGGCGCGCGAGACCAAGCAAAACCAAGGATCAGGCTGGTGCGCGAGACCAAGAAAACCAGACAGAGCCCAAGGCTGCAAAGGCGCGCGGGCAGCGAAAGAGGCGTGAAAGCTAGAGCTCCGTGACCTGGAACTGCAGCTGCGGGTGAGCGAAGACGTCCTGCGACTCGATGAGCAGCAGTTCCTGGGAATCCGCCTCGTAGGTGTTCTGCAGCAAGTCGAAGACGGAAGACGCGGTGCGCTTGAGCGCTTCCTTCGCATCATGCGTCTCCACGTAGTGGCCGGTGAAAAGCGAGGCCGTGACATCGCCCGAGCCGTTGCGCTTGAACGGCAGCTTGGGGGTGGTAACCAGGAAGGCGCGCTCGCCATCAACGGCGAGCATCTCAATCTCGTCCTCGCTGGTCTCTGGGCGCTGCACCGAGGTCACCAGCACAGTCTTCGGTCCGATCTCCTGAGCGCGCTTCACCGCGGCGAGGGTCTGCTTCAAGGTGCCGACCTCGGAGTCCGTCAAGTAGCCCAGCTCAAACTGGTTCGGGGTGATGATGTCCGCGACGGGAACGACCTTATCGCGCAGCAGCGGCGGGATTTCATCGGAGACGAAGCAGCCGGACTTGGCGTTGCCCATCACCGGGTCGCAGGCATAGAGGGCACTCGGGTTAACCGCCTTGATGCGGTTCACGGCATCCACGATGGCGCCGGCGATGTCCGGGCCGCCCTGGTAGCCAGACAAAATCGCATCAATGCGCGGAAAGGCGCCGCGCTTCTCGATGCCGTCCACAATCGCCGTGACCTCTTCCGCCGGGATCATCGGCCCGCCCCAATCGCCATAACCGGTGTGGTTGGAGAAGTTCACCGTGTGAATCGGCCACACCTCATGGCCAGCGCGCTGAAGTGGAAAGACTGCTGCGGAGTTGCCCACGTGGCCGAAGGTGACGTGGGACTGAATGGAGAGGATGTTCATAATCCCCTATTGTGCTACGCCCCACGCAGCACCTCAACGATTGGCCTCATTTAAGCAAACGAACTGCCTGTGTTTGGCCGCAACTGACACAGGCGGTGGGCCCACCCGCATCCGGATTACAGACCGCCGCCGGGGACTTCCTTATCCAGCTCGGCGCGCTCGGCCGCATCCGGGAAGGCCTTCGGGCCAGAAGGCTTGGGCTGGTAGCTCACGCCGCGTGCTGCCAAGTCCTCGTACCAGTCCGCCAGCAGCTCATTCTGCAGGCCAAACATTTCCTTTTCCTCCGCCGCAGTCGTGTGGTCATAGCCCAGCAGGTGCAGGCAACCATGCACGGTGAGCAGAGCCAGCTCGTGGCCCAGTGAGTGGCCGGCGGCCGTGGCCTGGCGCTGAGCGAACTCCGGGCAAAGCACGATATCGCCCAGCATCGCAGGTCCGGCCTCCACCGCGTCGGGGCGGCCAGCCGTAGCACCCGGGGTGAGCTCATCCATGGGGAAGCTCATCACGTCGGTCGGGCCCTCCAGATCCATCCAGCGCACGTGCAACTCCGCGATGGTATCCAGATCCACCGCGGTAATCGTGCACTCGGCATCCGGATTCACGTCGAGGCGGCCGAGGGCGTAGGAGCAGACGTCGATCAGCATCTCCTCGTTGACGCCGTCATAACCGGACTCGTTAATAAACTCGATGCTCATTTCTTCTCCTCCTGCTCAGCAAAGTTATCGTAGGCCTCCACGATGCGCCCGACCAGCTGGTGGCGCACCACATCAGCAGAGCCCAGCTCCGCGAAGTGGATATCCGGCACACCCTTCAGGATGCGGCGAACCAGACGCAGTCCGGAGACCTGGCCACCGGGCAAGTCCACCTGGGAAATATCGCCGGTCACCACGATGGTGGAGCCAAAGCCCAGGCGCGTCAGGAACATCTTCATCTGCGCCGGGGTGGTGTTTTGGGCCTCGTCGAGGATGACGAAGGCATCGTTGAGCGTGCGGCCACGCATATAGGCCAGGGGTGCGACCTCAATGATGCCGGCCTCCATGAGCTTCGGAATCATCTCCGGATCGATCATGTCCCGCAAAGCGTCGTACAGCGGGCGCAGGTAAGGGTCGATCTTGTCGTTGAGGGTGCCGGGCAGAAAGCCCAGCTTCTCCCCCGCTTCAACTGCCGGGCGGGTCAAGATAATGCGGCTGACCTGCTTGGCGCGCAGGGCCTGCACCGCCTTGGCCACCGCCAGGTAGGTCTTACCGGTACCGGCCGGACCGATACCGAAGACAATCGTGTTCTCATCGATGGCCTGCACGTAGCGCGACTGCCCAAGAGTCTTCGGCCGCACAGCCTTACCGCGGCGCGAGACAATATCGGCCGCGAGCGTCTCAGACACGGAAGCGGGAGCATCCACCGTGACAAGGTCCAGAGTGTGCTTAACGGTATCGGTGCTCACCGGATGCCCACGGCGGGCAATCGCCTCGAGCTCCTCTAAGACCTTGCGTGCGCGGGCCACCTCATAGTCCGGGCCGGCGGCGGTGACTGTGGTGCCGCGAGCGAAAAGGTCCACGCCCACGAGGTTGCCCAAAACGCGCAGGTTATCGTCCGCCGGACCGAGCACCGTGGCGAGGTAGGCGGAATCGAGATCAAACTTGGTGGTGATAATAGGCACGCCCAAAAGGCTACCAGCGCGCGGTCAGGGTGCCGATGCTGGCCAACGCCACCATGCTTGCCGACGCCGTCCGCAACACCTCCGGCCCCAACTTGATCGCCGTCGCACCGGCGTCCTGTAGGCGGGCTAGTTCCTCCGCGCCGATGCCGCCCTCCGGGCCCACCAGCAGGTAGATGGTCTCGGCGGAGTCGAGGTCAGCAAGATCCTTGAGCCGAGCCTCGGCGTCCTCGTGGAGGACCAGCGCGCGAGCACCGGAGATTTCCTGGCACAGCTGGCGGGTGGTCAGCGGGCCGCGCACGGCGGGCACGCGCGCGCGGCGCGATTGCTTAGCGGCCGCCACGGCAGCAGATTCCCACTTGGCTAGCGCCTTCGGGGCCTTCTTGGCATCCCACTTGGACACGCAGCGGTCTGCCTGCCAGGCGATGATCTCATCCGCGCCGGCCTGGGTGGCCAGGTCGACGGCCAACTCGGCGCGCTCCGATTTCGGGATGGCCTGGACCACGACCACCCGTGGGGAGGGCTCGGGGAGGATTACGAGGTCGTCGACAAGCGCGGCCAGCGTGTCCTTGCCCTGCGTATCGGTGATGGTGGCGGTGGCGCGGCGCCCGGACCCATCGATCAGGGCCAGGTGCTCCCCTGGTCCCATGCGCTTGACGGTGACCGCGTGGCGGCCCTCCGCGCCATCGAGGCCCACGGGCTGGCCGACCTCGGCGAGGGACAGGTCCGGGTGGAGGAAGACGGGCAGAGACATTAGCGGCGGAACTTGCCTCGGAGGCGGGTAAAGAGGGATTCGCCCTGGTTGTCACCGGCGCGGTGCACCTCGGTGCCACCGTGGCCAGCGGCGCGGACCTTCTCCAGGGCCTCGCGGGTCTTCTTATCCAGGACCGTCGGGATCACCACATCCACGTGGGCGTGCAGGTTGCCAAAGCCATCGGTGCGCAGGCGCGGCATGCCCTTGCCCTGGAGGGTGATGGACTCGCCCGGCTGGGTGCCCGGCGCGATATCGATGGTGAGCTCCTCGCCGTCGAGCTGCTCGACGGTGCAGGAAGAGCCCAAAGCTGCATCCACCATGGGCACGCGAACCGTCAAGTGCAGGTCATCGGCATTGCGCTCAAAGACGGGGTGCGGCTCGGTGTGCACCTCAACGTACAGGTCACCAGCGGGGCCGCCGCCGTGGCCGACCTCGCCCTGGGAAGCCATGCGGATGCGCATGCCATCACCAATGCCGGCGGGGATATTCACCGTAATATCGCGACGCTTGCGCACGCGGCCATCGCCGCCGCAGTGGCCACAAGGATCGGTAACGACTTCGCCGAAGCCGTAGCACTTCGGGCAATCGCGGGTGGTCATCATGTTGCCCAGCATGCTGCGCTGGACCTCCTGAACCTGGCCCATGCCGCCGCAGTGATCACAGGTCACCGGCTTGGACTTGGACTCGGAACCGGTTCCCTCACAGCGGTCACAGATCACAGCGGTATCGACCTTAACCTGCTGCTTCACGCCGCTATAGGCCTCCTCGAGGGTAATGGTGGTGCGCAGGAGCGCATCATCGCCCGGCTGCACGCGGGAACGCGGACCGCGGGAGGCAGCTCCCCCGCCGAAGAACTCGGCGAAGATATCCCCGAGGCCGCCGCCACCGAAACCACCAAAGCCGCCGCCCTGGGCTGCGCGCTCCTCCATGGGGTCACCACCCATGTCCACAACCCGGCGCTTCTGCGGATCCAGCAGAACCTCCTGTGCAAGGGAAGCCTCGCGGAACTTCTCCGCGGCCTCGTCATCGCCCGGGTTCACGTCCGGGTGGTACTTGCGCGCCAGCTTGCGGTAGGCCTTCTTAATCTCGGCATCCGACGCCGACTTTTCTACACCAAGAATGCCGTAGTAGTCACGAGCCACGTACTGTCATCCTTCTATATCTCGTTGATGCTAAATCTAATCCGACGGGCCAGCTTACTCGCCCGCCAGAATTTCACTCACATAGCGTGCAACGGCAGAGACCTTGGAGATTGTTCCCGAGTAGTCCATATACGTCGGCCCCACCACACCGAGCCCGCCGAGTGCTGCGGCCTCCGAGCCGGTGCCGAATCCATAGCGCGTGGCCACGACGGAGGTTTGGCGCAGCTCATCGGCCTCGTTTTCCTCGCCGATGGAGACCGAAACATTGCCCAGGTCTGGCACGCGCGCCAGCAATTTCAGCACCACGACCTGCTCTTCCAGGGCCTCGATGATCGACGGCAGGCCCTCGGGCAGGGCCACGCGGGTGAGGTTAGAGGTTCCCGCCATGATCAGGCGATCGGAGGGCTGTTCGACGAGGGTCTCAATCAGCGTGGTGGCTGCTTTGAGGAGGTGGGGGCGGATGTCGGCTGGGGAGTCGTCGACAAGCGCGGCCAACTCCGCCGAGGCATCGGTGAGCGTCTTACCCTCCAGGGCGGTGTTGAGGATATCGCGCAGGCGGTGGGTCTGCTCGGGGTCGATGACGTCATCGAGCTCCACATTGCGCTGATCGACGCGCCCATTATCCGTAATGAGCACCAGCAGCAGTCGCACCGGTGACAAAGCTACGACCTCGCAGTGCTTGACGCGGGAGACTTTGAGGTTGGGCATCTGCACCACGGCAGCTTGCTTGGTCACTTGGGCCAGCAGCTGGACCGAACGGCGCAGGACGTCTTCCAAATCGACGCCGCCTTCGAGGAAGGTGAGCATGGCGCGGCGCTCGGCCTTGGAGAGCGGCTTGACGTCGTGGAGCGTGTCGACGAACTGGCGGTAGCCCTTCTGCGTGGGCACGCGCCCGGAGCTGGCGTGTTCTTGGGCGATGAGGCCTTCGGCTTCGAGCACGGCCATGTCATTGCGAATCGTCGCCGAGGACACGCCCAGCTGGTAGCGCTCGAGCAGGGCCTTGGAGCCGACCGGCGATTGCGAGGCGATGTAGTCCGCGACGATGGCGCGCAGGACTTCTTGGCGGCGGGCATCGGTGGAGCTAGACATGTCTTTAAGGCTATCCGTTCTGGCGGTCAGGGGTGGAAAAGCTGTGGAAATCAACGACTACGGGCAGGTAGTTCACCGCCGCTTCCAAGTGGTTCTACTCAAATGGTTCGGGTCATACGGTTTACCTGTGCCCAAACGAACCTTCTTGCAGCCCAAGGAAGGTTTGTTTGCCCCCCAAACAAACCTTCTGACTGGAGCCTTTTCACTGGAACCATCTACGAGGGTCGAAGCCAGCCGCTAGTGGGCCAGCTGATGCGGACTTGGAGGCCGGCCCGCAGGTGGGGCAAGCCGCTAACGAGCGGTGTCTTCAGCCACAAGGAGGTCGGTGATGATCCCGTCCGCGAGCAGGCGGCCCGCCTTGGTCACGCGGAGGCGGCCGTCACAAAGCTCGAGCAGGCCGCGCTCAATAAAGCGCGCGGCCACGGGCTCGGCGGCCGGCGCGAGCCAGGACGCCGGGATGCCCTCGCGCAGGCGCAGGCCCAGCATGATGCGCTCGGTGTGGCGGTCGGCGGCGCTGAGCTGCTCGCGCTCCTTGATGGGCAGCTCCCCCTCGCCGACGGCCTTGATGTAAGTCCGCGGGTTCTTCACGTTGAAGAAGCGCTCGTTGCCCAGGTGCGAATGCGCGCCCGGGCCCGCGCCCCACCAATTGCCGTCCATCCAGTAGATGCGGTTGTGCTGGCACTCCCCGCCCGGCTTGGCCCAGTTGGACACCTCATACCACTCGAAACCCTCGGCTTCGAGCGTGGAGGAGATCATCTCATAGCGCCGGGCCAGCACGTCCTCATCCGGGGCCGGAAGCAGACCCTTCGATACCTTGCGGGCCATACGCGTGCCATCTTCCACGATGAGCGAATACGCGCTGATGTGATCCACCCCGGTCTCCAAGGCACGCTCCAAGGTCAGGGCCACATCCGCATCTTCTTCTGTCGGCGTGCCATAAATCATGTCCAAGTTGACGTGCTCGAAGCCCGCATCGATGGCTTCGCGCGCCGCATCGAAGGCCCGGCCCGGCGTGTGGGCTCGCTCCAACACGGCGAGCACCCCCGGGGAGGCGGATTGCATGCCCAGGGAAAGGCGGGTGAAGCCGGCGTCGAGAAGCCCAGCGAAGTACTCCGGCGAGGTGGATTCCGGGTTGGATTCCGTGGTGACCTCCGCGTCCGGGGCGAGGCCGAAGGTGTCGCGAACCTTCGACAAGACACGGCCCAGGCCGTCGGCGCCCAGCAGGCTCGGCGTGCCACCGCCAATAAAAACCGTCTCGGCCTCGCGCCCCACCTGGGCCGCCGCCATCTCCAGTTCCTTCTCCAGAGCAGCCAGATAATCGCTGGTCAGGTCCCCTCCCAGCTCACCCGGGGTATAGGTGTTGAAGTCGCAGTAGCCGCAACGGGAGGCGCAGAAAGGAACGTGAATGTAGAGACCAAAGGGATCCATGGGAACAAAGTATCCGACAGCGCCGTTAAAGCGGTAGTCTATAGTGCAGATTTGCAACCCCGATAGTGAAGAAAGGCCTCTTTTAAGTGGAACCTCCGAGTCGATGTCCCCGCCGCCTCCCTAAGGCGGTGGGGTAAGCCGTGTTATCTGCCATCCTGATGATTGTGGCGGGTTTCGCCGTCATCGCTCTCATTATCGTGGCCAACGCCTACTTCGTGGCGCAGGAATTCGCCTTCATGTCGGTGGACCGCACGCAGCTGCGCCAGCGCGCAGCGACTGGGGATAAGCCCGCGGAGCGCGCCTTAAAGATCACGCAAAAGACATCCTTCATGCTCTCCGGCGCGCAGCTGGGTATCACGATTACCGGCCTGCTCATCGGTTATGTGGCCGAGCCCCTCGTGGGCCAAGGCCTGGGCCAGCTGCTGGGCGGCGTGGGCGTGCCCACGGGTGTATCCGTCGCGGTAGGCACCGTGGCGGCGCTTGCTATTTCGACGGTTCTCACCATGCTCTTCGCCGAGCTCTTCCCGAAGAACTACACCATCGCAGCCCCCATGAAGTCAGCGCTGTGGCTGTCCGCATCGACGATGTGGTACCTCAAGATTTTTGGCTGGCTCATCCACTTCTTCGAGTATTCCTCCAATGCCCTGCTCAAGTTATTCGGCATCGAGCCGGTGGAGGATGTCGATTCTTCTGCCACCACCGATGACTTGGAGTCCATCGTCGATGCCTCCCACGAGGCCGGCGACTTGGATGAGGACACCTACCTGGTGCTCGACCGCCTCCTCGACTTCCCCGAACACGACGTGGGACACGCCATGATTCCGCGCTCGCGCGTGGATGTCATCGAGCCCGAAACCACCATCGGCGAGGTGCGCGAGATGATGTCGGAGAACCACACCCGCTACCCCATCATCGACGATGAACACAATCCCATCGGCGTGGTGCACCTCTACGACGTGCTGGGCACCGAGCTGCCCGCGGCCACCCCGGCCCGCGAAATCATGAAGGCCCCCGTGGTGGTGCCGGAGCTCATGCCGCTTCCCGACGTCGTCACGGAGCTTCGCGACGCCGACGAGAAACTCGCCTGCGTCATCGACGAATACGGCGGCTTCGTCGGCATCGTGACCATGGAGGACTTGGCCGAGGAAATCCTCGGCGATGTCACCGACGAGCACGACCTCGAAGAAACCGAGGAAATCACTGAGCAGGACGAGACGCACTGGATCGTCGACGGTGACACGCCCATCGACGAGGTGGAGCGCGCCATCGGCCACGACCTGCCAGAGGGCGATTTCGAAACCGTCGCCGGCCTGCTCATCGCTCATTCCGGCACGCTGCCGGAGGAAGGCGAAGAGCTTTCCATCGAGCTTGAGGCCGAGCCGGAAGACTGGGTCGATGGCGACGAAGCCCCCATCCGCACGCTCAACGTGCGCGTCGAGGAAATCGACCGCCACGTCCCCTCCGTCCTATCACTCGAGCTGGTGGAGGAATTCCCGGAAGGAGAAGATGACTAATGACTGATACCTGGTGGTTTAACCTCATCGTCACCCTGCTCATCATCGCTGCTTCCGCGTTCTTCGTGGTCATCGAGTTCTCCCTCATGGGCGCTCGCCGCAACCGCTTGGAAGAAACCGCGGAGTCCTCAGCGGCCTCGCGTGCGGGCCTGCGCTCGCTCAACGAGCTGACCATCATGTTGGCCGGCGCGCAGCTGGGCATTACCGCCGCGACGTTCGTCCTTGGTGCGGTGACCAAGCCCTGGGTCCATCACCTCCTGATGAGCCCACTTGAGGCGCTGGGCCTGCCGTTGGGCGTTGCGGACGTCGTCTCCTTCCTCCTTGCGCTGTTCGTCGTGACCTTCCTGCACTTGGTCATCGGTGAGATGGCGCCAAAGTCCTGGGCCATTGCCCACCCGGAAACGGCTCTGCAGCTCATCGCGGTCCCTGCTCGCGGCTTCATTTGGCTCTTCCGCCCGCTGCTGATCTGGATTAACAAGATGGCCAACAAGCTGGTCCGCATGACTGGTGAAGAACCTGTGGACCGCGCCGGTGCAGCCGGCTACGACGCAGAAACCTTGCGCCATCTGGTCGAGCACTCGCGCCTGACGGGCACGCTTGACGACGACTCCGCGAACCAGATCACCGGCGTCATCGAGCTGGAAGCCTCCACCGCGGCCCAGTTGGCCCGCGAGCACGGCTCGGAAATCCTGCCGCTTTCCTCCGATGCCACCGTGGCCGAGCTCCACGAGCTCGTAGTACGCAAGTCCATCATGCGCGTGCTGGTCTACCCGCGTACCTCGCGCATCCCCCGCATCGTCCATGTGCGCGACACCCTGTTGGCGGACCCGGAAACTCCGGTGCTAGATTTCTCGCGCCCCGCACTGGCGGTGGGCTCCTCCTCCACCGTGCAGAAGACGCTGGACCAGATGCGCGCCCGCAATGAGCAGCTCGTCGTCGTGGGCAAGCCCACCAAGGACAAGACGGTGTGGATCCTCACCTGGGATGACATCATGGGCCAGCTGTGGCCGCAGATTACGGAGCAGCTGGACCAGGCCGTGCCGGCGTCGAAGAACCCGGGGGTCTAGCGCTTACGCGCTAAACGGGGGAACACGAAGCTAAGCGTGACACGGAAAGCTAGGCGTGGCACACGAAGCTAGACGTGACACGCTAACAGCGAAAAGCGCCACCGAGAGAGGGAATCTCGGTGGCGCTTTTCTTAGGTAATCCTTGTGTGTTGGCAACAAGGAAGTCTGTGATGCGGCGACTAGGCAGTCGTGGCGGCCTTCTTCTGACGCTTGGCGCGCACACGGGCAACAACGGCGTCGATACGCGCGCGCTCCTCCAGGAAGGGCGGCGGGTTATGCCCGCGCATGGTGCGCACGAAGGCGGGGTGTGCCTCAACGACGGTGTGGCGCCAGGCCTGCACTGCAATGAGCGCGGACTCGCCGGCGCGCTTGTACAGGTTCGGCAGGGAGACCACATCGAGGTTGCGGGCCACGGCGTCGGTTTGCGCCAGCACGTACTCAACCAGCTCGCGCAGGTAGGCGGCCACCGCGGCGGTGCGGCCGCGCAGGGTTTCTGCCAGCTCCGAAACCACAACGGGCGGGCCGGAGATGGGCAGGCCCTCAGCGAGCGCGCGGGCGGTAAGCTGCTTCGGTTCCTCAACGTCGTTGTCGCCGGAGGAGGCAGCCGAGATGGTGCCGGACTTCAGCCCGGAGACCAGCGCGTGGCGCAGGCCGATGAGTTCGCCGACACAACGCCCGGAATCCACGCGGGCGTCCTCGACGATGTCCCCCAGCTCAGCCAAGCAGTCGAGGGAGAGTTCATCATCCCAGTCCTCGATGGCCTCGATGAGGTGCTCAATGTAGTCAACGACTTCGTCGCCGATGTTATAGATTTCTTGGGTCAGCTCACGGTGGCGCAGCTCGGCTGCGATTTTGTGCATAGGCTGCCCTTTCCGCGAGAACCTCTAGTTGAGGTTTAGAGTTTTTCTGACCCCGCTGACTCTATTAGAGATTCTCCCGTGGGTCTGCGCGACACTCCGAAGGAATTCACAGACTCCATCCAGCCTTATTTCTTGCCGGCGTAGAGGCGCTCAATGTCCGCTGCGTAGCGCTGCGCCACGACATAGCGCTTCACCTTCATCGTGGGGGTGAGTTCGTTGCTTTCCTCGGTGAGGTCCTGGTCGAGGATGACGAACTTCTTAATGCCCTCGGCGTGGGAGACCGTAGCGTTGACCTGGTTGATGGCGTCCTGAATATCCGCGCGCAGTGCCGGATCAGCAGCTACCTCACGCATGCCCTTGGTCGCGGAAATGTTGTGATCGGCCTTCCAGCGCTTGAGCGCGTCCTCATCGAGGGTGAGCAAGACGCCGATGAAGGGTTTGCCGTCGCCGACCACCATGGCCTGGGAAATCAGCGGGTGGGAGCGCAGGATATCTTCCATCGGCCCCGGCGAGACGTTCTTGCCGCCGGCGGTGACGATGAGGTCCTTCTTGCGGCCGGTGATAACGAGCTTGCCGTCCTCATCGATTTCACCCAGGTCGCCGGTGTTGTACCAGCCGTCCTGCAGGGAGTTCTCGGTGGCTTCCTCGTTCTGCCAGTAGCCCTTGAAGACGATATCTCCCTTGATCATGATTTCGCCGTCGTCGTTAATGCGCAGCGTCGTTCCACCCAGCGGCGGGCCGACGGTACCGATGGACTGGTCCACGAAGTCCACGGCGGCAGCCGCTGCGGTCTCCGTCAGGCCATAGCCCTCGTAGATGGTCACGCCGATGCCGCGGTACCAGTGCAGCAAGTCCTGCGAGATGGCCGAACCACCGGAGATGCAGTACTTGACCTCGCCGCCCATCGCCTGGCGGATGGCGGAATAGACCAGCTTGTCAAAGGCCTTGTGCTTGGCCTTGAGGACTCGGTTAGGCCCCTCCGGAGTATCCAGCGCCTTGGAGTATTCGATGGCGACCTTTTCAGCTTGGTCGAAGATTGCACCCTTGAATGCGGAGGAGGCGTGGGCCTTCGCGGACGCGCCGTTGCGTACCTTCTCAAACACGCGCGGCACGCCGAGGATCAGGTTCGGGCGGGAGCGCGCGAATTCGATGGTGATGGTGCCGAAATCGGACCAGTGGTTCTGGGAGGCACCGCCGATGGTGACCGCCAGTGACACCGCGCGGCTAAAGACGTGTGCCAAAGGCAGGAAGGTCAAAACGTGCGCACCCGGCACGGCGATGGCACCAATGGGGTTGGTCAGCAGGCCGCGCGCCTCTGCCAGCCAATTGCGGTGGGTCAGCATGCAGCCCTTGGGGCGACCGGTGGTGCCAGAGGTGTAGACCAGCGAGGCGACGTCATCGGTGTTCGTGGCTTCGATGCGCTGGTCGACGGTGTCGTCGCTGATGTCGCGTCCCTCAAACTTCAGCGTATCGATGGCCGAAGAGTTAATCTCTAGCACGCGGCGCAGCTGGGAGGGCGAGCCGTGCAGCTGCGGGGTGCCATCCTCCTGCAGCTTCAGGTGCTTAACCAGCTCGGAGTGCTCGCGGGTTTCCGTAATGGCGAGGATCGCGCCGGAATCCTCAATGATCCACTGGACCTGTGACATCGATGAAGACGGGTACACCGGAACGGAGATAGCACCGGCGGCCCAGATGGCATAGTCCAACAGGGACCACTCGTAGCGGGTGGTAGAAATAAGAGCCACGCGGTCTCCCTGCTCCACGCCGAAAGCGATGAGGCCCTTGGCCACCGCGTAGACCTCTTCCACGAACTCTTTGGCCGTGACGTTGACCCACTCGTAGTTCGCGGGGCGGGTAAACAGCACGCCATGTGGGCGGGCGTGTGCCGTAGCCATCATGGCGGTAAGGCAGGTCTCCCCGTCTTTGATCTCGAACTCCGCTTTCGTATGCGCTTCATTCAAAGTCACAGTTGTGTCCTTTCCCACAAAAATTAAATTCCAGCCCACTCTACCAACCGGATTTCTCCCGCGCGCAGGGAGGGCGTGGCACAATTGGGGGATGTGACTACCCGTGATCTGCTTCAAGAACTTGCCCAACGCCACGGCGTGGCCTGCGAGTACACCGCCCAGAACGGACAGCCCGTGTACGTCAGCGAGGAAACAATTACCTATACGCTGCGCGCACTCGGCGTCTCTATCTCCGACCGTCCGGACGATGAGGAGCTAACCCAAGCCCTGTTCGAGGATTATCTCGAGCGCGCCTCCCGCCCGCTGCCGCCGTGCGTGGTGGCCCGCGAGGGTGCCGAAAAGTCTTTCGTCGTCCACGTCCACGACGGCGACCCCGTCACCGTCACCATCGAGCTGGAAAACGGCGAGACGCGGCCGACTTACCAGGATCCGAACAACGCCCCGGCTGCCGACGTCGCCGGAACCATGTGGGGCGAGGCCAGCTTCCACGTCCCCGGTGACCTGCCCTTAGGTTTCCACAAGCTGCACTTATCCTCGCCCGGCATCGGCGAACACGAATGCCCGCTCATCGTCGTGCCGAACCATCTGAGCACAGCAGATCGCTTCCTCGAGCGCCCCGCCGCGGGCGCGATGGCGCAGTTGTATTCGGTGCGCTCCGAGAAGTCCTGGGGCATGGGCGATTTCGGAGATCTAGCCGAGCTCGCGGAGGTACTGGCTCCGGATTATGACTTCCTCCTTATCAACCCGCTGCACGCGGGCGAGCCAATCCCGCCTGTGGAGGATTCGCCCTACCTGCCCACCACGCGGCGTTTCATCAACCCGATTTACATCCGCATCGAGGATATTCCGGAGCTGAAACAGCTCAGCCCGGAGCTTCAGGAGGACGTCGCCGAGCTCGCCGCCGAGTTCCGCGAGCGCAACCGGTCTGCCGAAGAGATCGACCGCGATTCCATCTTCGAGGCCAAGCTGCAGGTGCTGCAGGAGCTCTTCAACCAGGGAATGACCCCGGAGCGCCGCACCGCCTTCAGCGAGTACCAGCGCCGCGAGGGCCGCGGCCTGCGCAATTTCGCGCTGTGGTGTGCAGAGACTGAACTCTCGCGCCACAGTGGTCGCCGCCACGCGCTGAGCCTCGACGTCAACGACTTAGCCGAGTTCTATTCCTGGCTGCAGTTCCTCTGCGATGAGCAGCTGGATGCCGCCCAGCGCCGCGCGCTCGACGCCGGCATGAGCATCGGGCTTATCACCGATATGGCCGTGGGCATCCACCCCGCTGGTGCCGATGCTGTCAACCTCTCCGAGTACCTGGCTCCCCAGTGCTCGGTGGGCGCTCCGCCGGATGACTATAACCAGCAGGGTCAGGACTGGTCGCAGCCGCCGTGGCACCCGGTCCGTCTGGCAGAGGCCGGCTACGAGCCGTGGCGCGATTTGCTGCGCACGATGCTGGGCAACGCTGGCGGTCTGCGCGTCGACCACGTGCTGGGCTTGTTCCGCCTGTACTGGATCCCGCGCCAGTCCACCCCGCTCAACGGCACCTATGTGACCTATGACTGGGAAGCCATGCTCGGCATCCTCGCGCTCGAGGCCGAGCGCGCCGGCGCGGTCCTCGTGGGTGAGGACCTGGGCACCCTCGAGCCCTGGGTTCAAAATGCATTACGCGATATGGGGGTACTCGGCACCACGATCATCTGGTTTGAGCACGCCAACGAAGGGCCCACCCCGCGCCCGCAGGATCAATACCGCCACATGGCGATGTCCTCTGTAGGCACGCACGATCTGCCGCCCACACTGGCCTACCTGCGCGGCGACCACATCGCACTGCGCGCCCGCCTGGGCCTGTTGACCCGCCCGGTGGCGGAGGAAGAAGCCGAGGATCGCGCGTGGCAGGATGAGGTCAAGGATAACCTGCATGCCTATGGCATGTTGGAGAACCGCGAGAACGAAGAGGACGTGCTGGTTGCCCTGCACCGCTACATTGCGGGAACCCCCTCCGCGCTGACGGTCACCAACGTGGTGGATATGGTCGGTGACGTGCGCGCGCAAAACCAACCGGGCACGACGAAAGATCAGTACCCCAACTGGTGCATCCCGCTGTGCAATACCGCCGGCGAGCCAGTCCTCTTGGAGGATCTACCGAAGCAGGAGCTCTACCAGCGCCTCGCCCAAGCCGCCAAGAGGCCAGGGGACGAACGCTAAAGCGTCGTCCCTTTAAAGGACGACGCCCACCACTGCCACCACGACGATGAGCGCGATCATCAGCCACAGGGTCACGCTCACTCGGGATTTAGGCAGTGCCCGCTTGCGGTGGACGTGTTCGGAGCGCTCGGGGTCCCACAGGCCTTCGCGGTGATCATCGGGAGTCATGGTTCTTCATCCTAGTCACGGGCACAAGCCACGAATACACCCGGTCGATTGCCCACATCAGGAGCCACCCCATGACGGTTGCGGCCGGCACCGCCGTGACGGCGAGCACCGCCATTTGCACCCACACCGGCGCCTGCACGAGCCATTCCATGCCCTCAGGGTAGCCTGTTGTGCATGAGCCGTGCACCTTTCACTGTCACCTGCCCCGCGGGCACCATCACCGGCTACCTCGATGAGGACGTGGCCCATTTCCATTCCATCGAGTACTCCCACATCCCCGGGGATTTTGAGAACCCCGAACCCGCACCGCCACGTGACCAGGATGCGCGCACCCCGCACCCGGAGAAGATCGCGCTGACCATCACCGCCCCCGCGCCCGGCAGCCGCGCGACGTCCCTGGCGCCGACGTTGGTCTATATCCACGGCGGCCGCTATGAGCACGGTTCCCACGAGGATCCCCGCGCGGAGGGCACGCCGACCGCACAGGCGGGCATCGTCCACGTGCAACTGGGCTATCGCGTTGGGCTGCCGGGGCTTGCCCGTTTTCGTGATGACGAGCCCGACCGCTACCGCGCCATCGAGGACCTGCAGTTGGGCTTGGAATGGATCCAGAACAACATCGAGGCATTCGGCGGCGATCCCACCAACGTCACCATCCTGGGCCAGTCCGCCGGCGCCAACGCCGTACTGTGGCTGTGCCGGCGCGACCACTACCGAGGGGCGTTTCGGCGAGCGCTAGCTCTGTCCCCTGGTTTCCCGCGAGAGAGCTTCGAGGAGCGCAGTGCCACTCTGCGCCAGGTGATGAAAAAGCCCATCACGCGTTCCTCCCTGGCGGCGATGAGCCAGGAGGAGCTCGCCGCCGGCTACGCCAAGTTCCGCAAGAAGTACAGCCTCGATATGGCGCTGGGCCCCACCCCGCTGGAGTGTGGGCAGCTTGCCGACGTCCCCCTCATCCTCGCCAGCACCCGCGACGAGTTCTACAACATCCCAGCCACGCAGAAGGTCGACCGCTCCCCTTTCCGTGCCCTCATCCTGCGCTATGCGGCGCCGCGCTTCGGCTTTCCCCGCAACGGTTTCACACCCTGGTATCAGGTGGCGCAGCACATGGACAAGGACCGCCCGATGGGCCGAATGGTGGGCGATTCCATCATCCGCCGGTGGGCGGCCGAAGTGGCGGAGAAGGCTCCGGGGAAGACCTGGATGGTGGAATTTACCCGATCCTCGGGCCCGGCCCTGCACTGCGAGGAGCTGCGTCCGCTCTTCGGCAGGACGCCGCTGGCCCAGTGGCTGCAGGACTTTGTGCGCACAGGCGAGCCCGGATTCGAGGCCTACCGCCCGGAGCACGCTATCTGGGAGTACAACCTGGATAACGACGAGCATCGCGTGGCGTATTCCAGCTTGGATTATATTTCGGCGGCCTTTGCCCAGGACGGCAGCTTGCTCTAGGCCAGAAGGGCCGCGCGCAGCGGCTCGTGGGTCAGCTCCTCCACCATCCACGGGCTAAAGGCAAAAGGTGTGGCGTCGACGGCAGCGAGCACATCGCGCACCGGCGCCCACGCGAAGGAGTCAACCTCCTCCGGGTTGGGCGTCGGATCGTCTTCGGTCTCGAAGAGGTAGACCGGGCAGATTTCATTTTCCACCACGCCGGAGGAATCCACCGCGCGGTAAGCAAAGTCCGGCAGCACCAAACGCGGCGTACCGGTCAGCCCAAGCTCGAAGCGGCCGCGGCGCACGACGGCGTCGCCAGTCGGCTCGTCGGGGCCCGGGTGCCCACAGAAGGAATTGGTCCACACGCCGGGCCAGGTCAGCTTGGACAGGGCTCGGCGGGTCAGCAGCAGCTGGCCATCGCGTACCACCCACGCGGAAAAGGCAAAATGCAGCGGGGTATCTGCGGTGTGTACGGCGGCCTTGTCAGCGGTGCCGGCGGGCTTGCCCTCCGGCGAGGCTAGAACGACGAGTTCCGTCATAGATTGAGGTCTCCTACGTAGCGCACGTTGCCGATGCTAAAGCGCGCGTTCCACAAGTTTCCGGGGGCAACGTTATAGACATACTGAAGGTTGGTGGACGCACCGGCGCCCAGCGGGTGATCCAAGCCCGGCGCGGCTAGGTCCACGTTGACCTCCGGGTCATAAGGGACAGGATCCACGGTGGCCCAGCCGCCGTTGCCGTCGGCGCGCTCGAGGGTGGGTTCCGCAAGGGCGTCGGCAGGCAGGGGCACCTCGTTGAGGTTGTGAATCTTCACCGTCAGCACCGTTCCACCGCCGCCGGAGTACAGCCCCTGGAGCTCGAACTCCACGTTGAGCCCCTCATCTTTGACGGGTGCCGCCAGGTTGGAGGTGACCTCATGAGCATCTACATCCTTGGCCTCAAAGGTCGGCGGCTCCGAGCTAGACACCACGATGTTGTCCTGCGGGCCCACGTCCGGCGGCTGGAGGATGCTGCAGCCTGATAGAGCAGCCAGGCACAGCGGGGCGCACGCTAGGGGGAGGTATTTCTTCACCGCGGATCCTTTTCCATCACGACTTCGGTTTCTCCCCTACCTTAGTCGACGGGTTGGATATTCCTATTAAGGGCGTAACATCGGCCGGCGATGAACTCTATTCTCCGCATCGTCCGCAGCGCATCCGCCCTGTGGCCGTTTTATCTTGGCGTCCTTATCACCGCGTCAGTCACCGCGATTCTCTCGCTGCTGACCCCATTTATCCTCCGCGAGGCCACCGACACCGTCGTCGCGGGCGGCCCGCTGCGCACCATCCTGTGGTGGGTCGTGGCACTCTTTGTGGCGGATGCGCTGGGCAACGTCGTGAAGAATATCGGCGGCTATATCGGCGATGTCATGGTCGCACGCCTGCGCCAGATTCTTTCGACGCGCTACTTTGCCAAGCTGCTCTCCGTGCCGCAGGGCTACTACGATAACCAGGTCACCGGCACCATCATAGCGCGCTTGGACCGCTCGATTGCGAATATCACGCAATTCCTGCAGTCCTTCTCCAATAACTTCTTCGTCATGCTCATCCAGGCCGCCGCAGTCCTGGTCATCACCGCGGTGTACTACTGGCCGCTGGCCATCCTGCTGTCCGCGCTCTTCCCTATCTATATGTGGCTCACCGCGCTGACCTCGGAGCGCTGGCAGGAGTTTGAGGCCATCAAGAACGAAAACATCGACGTGGCCAATGGGCGCTTCGCGGAGGTCATCGGCCAGGTGAAGGTGACTAAGTCCTTCGTCGCTGAGGCCCGCGAGTTGGCCTCCTTCGGTTCGCGCTACCGCACGGTGGTGGATACCACGAAGCCGCAGTCGCGCTGGTGGCATTCCATGGATACCGCTCGCGGCGCGGCCATGGCGCTGATCTTCTTAGGCATCTATGGCCTGATCTTCTGGCGCACCTTGGAGGGACACTTCTCCATCGGTGACATGGTCATGCTCCTGCAGCTGGTAAACATGGCTAAGCAGCCGGTGTTCATGATGAGCTGGATCGTGGATGTCAGCCAGCGCGCCATCGCCGGCTCCAAGGATTACTTCAAGGTCATGGAGGAAGTCCCGGAGCCCACGGTCAACCCGCAGCTGGTCGCCGCCGCTGAAACCTCCGACGTGCCGGAGCTCGACCTCACCCCGGCCGAGCCGCTGCGCCCGACCGAAGGCCCGGTCTTTGCCTTCGAGGACGTGTCCTTCTCCTATGAATCGGATAAGCCGGTCGTCGCCGATATCACCTTCGCCGCCCAGGAAGGCCATAAGGTGGCACTCGTCGGTGAGTCCGGCGGCGGCAAGTCCACCTTGGTCAACCTCCTGTTGGGCCTCTACCAGCCCACGGAGGGAAAACTGACGGTACTGGGCCACGACGCCGCGGAACTTACTGCGGAGCGCCTGCGCGCCTCGGTCGGCGTGGTCTTCCAGGAGTCCTACCTCTTCTCCGGCACCATTCGGGAAAACATCGCTTATGGCAAGCCGGGGGCGACGATGGAGGAGATCGTGGACGTCGCCAAGCGCGCCAATGCACACGGCTTCATCGAAGAATTCCCCGATGGCTACGACACCGTCATCGGCGAGCGCGGCCTTAAGCTCTCCGGCGGGCAGAAGCAACGCGTGGCCGTGGCGCGCGCCATGCTGAAAGACGCCCCCATCCTCGTCCTCGACGAGGCCACCTCGGCGCTGGACACCAAGGCCGAGCGCGCCGTGCAGGCGGGTCTGGACGAGCTAATGAAGGACCGCACCACGCTCATCATCGCGCACCGCCTGTCCACCATCGCGGACGTGGACACCATCATCACCCTGGACCGCGGCCGCATCTCCGAGATCGGCTCGCCGGCGGAGCTAGCCCAGTCCGGCGGAATCTACGCTGAACTGCTGCGCCTGACCCAATCCGCCTCCGCCGCCGACCGGCAGCGATTGAAAAAATACGGATTCGTCCAAGCCACCGACGAGTAAGGTGGGACGCATGCGTTTCCCTAGCCTGAAAGAACTCTCTGCCCGCGGCACCCGCAAGTGGACCGTCTATGACGAAGACGTCATCCCGCTGTGGATCGCCGAATCAGACTTCCTCACCGCGCCGGCGGTCAAGGAGGCCATCCAGGAGGCGGTCGACGCCGAATCCTTCGGCTACACCCCAGCGCCCAGGGCCTCCGAGCTCAACGCGGCAATAGCAGATTTCTACGAATCGCGCTACGGCTGGCGCCCAGAACACGTCTTCTGGATCGGGGATGTGGTGCGCGGCTTGTTGCTCGGCGTGCAGTACTTTACCGAAGGCGCGGTGGCCGTGCCGGTTCCCTCCTACCCGCCGCTGCTGGAGCTGCCGGAGACCGCCGGGCGCGAGAAGATTGAAACCACGCTGGAGCTCGACGATATCGAGCGCGCCTTCCAGGCCGGCGCCGGCTCCATCCTGCTCTCCCACCCCTATAACCCGCTGGGCATTGTCTTTGATGAGGACTGGCTGCGAGGGCTGGTGGAGCTGGCGGAGAAGTACGATGCCCGCATCCTCTCCGATGAGATCCACGCCCCGCTGGTCTACGAAGGCCGCCACATCCCGCTCGGCGCTTTGTCCGACCGCGTTATTACCGTCACCGCCACGTCCAAGGCGTGGAACACCGCGGGCTTGAAGTGCGCGCAGGTGATCTTCTCCAACACCGCGGACGTCGAGCGCTGGAACTCGCTGACCGGCGTGGCCAAGGACGGCACCGGCACGCTCGGCGTGCTGGCGGCAGAGGCAGCCTACCGCCACGGCAGCGAGTTCCTCGACGAGGAAATCGAGTATCTGAAGAAGACCCGCGACTGGCTGGTGGAGGAGCTGCCCAAGCGCGTGCCGGGATTGAAGACCTCCCACCCGCAGGCCACCTACCTGCTGTGGTTGGACTTTAGCGAGACCGCCATTGCGGATGACCCGAAGCCCGCGGCCTGGGTGCGCGAGCACGCCAAGGTAGCCCTCAACGAGGGTGTCACCTTCGGTACGGGCGGCGAGCATCATGCCCGTCTTAATTTCGCAACCTCACGTGAGCTGCTGGAAGAGGCACTCGACCGGCTGGAGAAAGCATTTAGCTAAAATTTACATCTCATGCCATGGGCATTATCCTTAGAAAAATGTCCATAAATGACGTTCAGGCCCCCGCCCAGTCCGCTTCAAAGACGAGCTCGCCCATCGGCATCGTGATCGTTGCCTCCCTCATGCTCTTCTCCATGTTCTTCGGAGCGGGCAACCTCATCTTCCCGCCGGAGGTCGGTGTCTCCTCCGGCACCAACTTCTGGCCGGCCACCTTGGGCTTCCTCGCCGCCGGCGTGGCACTGCCGGTCTTAGCGGTGATCGCGGTGGCCATTTCCGGTCAATCCGTGCGAGACATCGGAAACCACGGCGGCAAGATCTTCGGCGTGGCCTTCTCCGTCATCGCCTACCTGGCCATCGGTGCCTTCTACGCCCTGCCGCGCACCGGCGCGGTGTCCATGGAGACTGCGATTACCCCGCTGCTTGGCTGGGAGGGCACCTTTGCCAACGGCGCCTTCAACGTCGTCTTCTTCCTCATCGCTTTGGCCCTGGCCTGGCGCCCGAATGACATCATCGACACCCTAGGAAAGTTCCTGACCCCGGCACTGGTCATCCTGCTCGCCGTCCTCATCACCCTCGCTACCGTGGCGAATCCCCGCGTTCCCGGCACCCCGACTGAGGAGTACGCTTCCGCGCCCTTCGTCACGGGTCTCTTTGAGGGCTACAACACCATGGACGCCATCGCCGGCCTGGCTTTCTCCATCGTCATCGTGACCTCGCTGCGTTCCAAGGGCTTCTCCACCGACCGGGCGCTGCTGCGCGGAACCATCACTTCCACCGTCATCGCCGGCGCGCTGCTCGCCGCCATTTATCTGGGCCTGGCGTGGATCGGCCAAACTATGCCGAACGGTGCCTCCTACGATTCCGGCGCCGCCTTGCTTGCCGACGCCTCCAATCTCACCATGGGCAACGTCGGCCAGGCCGTCTTCTCCGCCATCGTCATCCTGGCGTGTATGACCACCGCCGTGGGCCTGATTTCCGCTACCTCGGAGTTCTTCGCCATGCTGGTACCGAAGACCACCTACCACTTCTGGGCTTGCTTGTTTACCGCACTGTCCATCGCCTTCGCCTTCCAGGGTCTGGACACGGTGCTTGCCATCGCGGTGCCCTTCATCGTGTTCTTGTACCCGCCGGCTATCTCGTTGATCGCGCTGACGCTTCTGCAGCCGGCGGTCAAGAAGTGGGTCACCTTCTACTGGGGATTCCGCTTGGCGCTGTGGGTTTCCGTGCTGTGGTCCGCCGCCACCTCCTTCGGTGTGCCGCTTGATTTCTCCCCTGGCCAAGACGTTGGTTTGGGCTGGGTGGTTCCCACGCTCCTCGCATTTGCCATCGGCGTTATCATCGACGTTGTATCTACATCCTCGTCGAAGAAAAGTGAGTAGTCCATGACGCCTCGCGCGGCTCTATCCATCCTCGATTTCTGCACCATTTATGAGGGGGAGACCCCTTCTCAGTCCATGGCTAGGTCGGTCGAACTAGCGCAACGCGCGGAGGCTTTGGGGTTTAAGCGCATGTGGTACACCGAGCACCACAACATGCCCTCCATTTCTTCCTCCTCCCCGGCGGTGCTCATCGCACACATCGGCGCGAAGACCGAGCGCATCCGCTTGGGCTCCGGCGGCGTCATGCTGCCGAACCACGCGCCCTATGTTATCGCTGAACAATTCGGAACCCTCGCCGAGCTCTACCCCGGCCGCATCGACTTAGGCTTGGGCCGCGCACCCGGCACCGATATGAAGACCTTGGGCCGCGCCCTGCGCCGCGATAGAAACGCCGCCGAGCGTTTCCCCGAGGACGTCAAGGAGTTGCAAGGCTACCTTTCCGGCAAATCTCTCGTCCCCGGTGTGCAGGCTATCCCCGGCCACGGCACGAACGTGCCGATTTACATCCTGGGCTCCTCGCTTTTCGGTGCCTCGCTGGCCGCCAAGTTCGGGCTGCCTTATGCCTTCGCCTCGCACTTCGCCCCGCAGCACTTGGAAGCCGCCACGGCGTATTACCGCGAGAATTACCAGCCTTCCGAAGCCCACCCCGAACCCTATGTCATCGCCGGCGTCAACGTCACCGCGGGGGATGACGCAGAAGAGGAATTCGAAAAGGTCTGCTTCCGCCGCGTGAAGGCCTTCGTCAGCCGCGGCAGGCAGCTCAGCGACGACGACGTCGCCCGCATCATCGACTCCCCTCAGGGCCAGCAAATCATCAGCATGCTGCAGTACTCCGCTGTCGGAAATGTAGAGCACGTGCGCGAGTATCTCACCGACTTCCAGAAGTTGGCTCAGGCGGACGAACTCATGATTTCCCTGCAATCCACAAGCCACAAGGCCGCGTTGGGTAACATGAGTAACCTGGCGCGCGCGTGGCAATTGTAGGCGTACGCGCATCGTTGCCCGTCACAGCGTTTTACATAGAGGAGGATCCCTGTGGCCCTTCGCGGTACTCAGCAGCACAGCATTATCGCTGACTACCTGCGCACCCTCATTCGCAGCAAGAAACTTTCTCCTGGCGATTTCCTGCCCAGCGAGGCCGAGCTCTGCGAGCAATTCTCCTCCTCCCGCGGCCCGGTGCGCCAAGCCGTCGCGGCTTTGCGCTCGGAAGGGCTCATCTCCTCCGGCCGTGGCCGCCGCTCCGTCGTCCTCGGCCGTTTTACCTCGGAGTCCTTCGATTCCATTTACTCCGTGACGCACTGGCTGCGCGAGCGCGGCTTCGAGCCCGGCGCGTCCACGTTGTGGCTGGGGCGCTGCCCTGCTACCGATAGGGAGGCCGAGTTCCTGCGGGTAGAAACCGGCTCCCCCGTTATCTTTGTGCACCGCGTGCGCAGCGCCAACGGCATGCCCATCGCCATCGAGCGCATGTTCTTCCCACTGGACGTGGGCAGCCAGATCCTCAGCTTCGATGCCGACAATGAGTCCATCCACGATCACCTGCGCAAGCAGGGTGTGGACTTCGACAGCGTCAACCGCGAGCTCTCCCTTGCCTACGCCAGCGAGGAAGATGCGCGCTCCCTCAACGTCGAACCCGGCACCCCGTTGTGGCGCCTCCACTTAGACATTTCGGATCACTCCGGGCATCCCGTCGAGTGCACCGAAATCCTGTACCTCGGGGACCGCATGACGCTTGGTATGACGAACGTGCGCGGCACCACGTCCCCGCTCGAGGTCAAGCTGTCGGAAGGATGATGAGGGCCTGGATTGGTGCGCTGGGGGTGGTCGTGGGGGCGTCGTTAAGCGCGTGTTCTGCTGGCTCCACGGCAGTGGTTGATTCTGATTCCGCCGCGCTGACGCTGGCCACCACGACGCCGGCGACCTCCCTGGATTTCACCACCGTCGGCGGCGCCGCCATCCCGGCAGCACTCATGAGCAACGTCTACGAAACCCTGGTGCGCATCTCCCCGGAAGGAGAGATTGTCCCCGGGCTCGCCGAGTCCTGGGAGGTCGAGTCCACGCGCTACACCTTCCACCTGCGTGAGGCTTCCTTCTCCAACGGCGAGGCTTTCACCGCGCACACCGCCGCGTGGTCCATCAACGCGGTGAAGACGGAGTGGACGAACGGCATTAGCGCCCAGATGGACGTGGTGGAATCCGCCACGGCTGTCGATGATCACACGCTCCTCGTCACCCTAAGCCGTCCCTCCGCTGGGTGGTTATGGTCCATGGGCACCGCTATTGGCGCGATGCGCACCCCCACCGAAGCGGTGGGCACCGGCCCCTTTGCCGTCGCGGGCTTCTCCCCCAACGAATACATCGCGCTGCGCGCCCGCCCGGACTACTGGGGCACCCCGGCGAAGGAAGACATCACCATCCGCTACTTCCCGGATTCCCTCACCGCGGTTAACGCGCTGCGCTCCGGCGGGGTGGATGCGGTATGGGGCGTGCAGAACCCCGAGCTGCTCGACACCCTCGATGACTCCATCGAGACCGCCGTGGGCACCACGAACGGTGAGGTGCTGCTGTCCATGAATAACCAGGCAGCGCCTTTCGACGACCCCCGCGTGCGCCGCGCCGTGGCCTATGGCATCGACCGCCGGGCCGCCAACGAGATCCTCTGGGAAGGCCGCGCGCAGGACACTGGCGGAGCACCCGTCCCGCCCACTGACCCCTGGTTTAGCGGGAAGGACTACTACCCCTATGAGCCTGCGCGCGCCCGCGCGCTGATGGAGGAGGCCGG
Organism: Corynebacterium sp. HMSC074A09; assembly: GCF_001811545.1. NCBI lineage: Bacteria > Bacillati > Actinomycetota > Actinomycetes > Mycobacteriales > Corynebacteriaceae > Corynebacterium > Corynebacterium sp. HMSC074A09. The sequence goes on from NZ_KV805177.1 coordinate 66,209, forward strand.
CGCGGTGGGCACGCCGCTCACTCTCACGGTGCCGAGCCTGCCCTATGCACAAACGCTCTCCGAGTTCCTCTACTCGCAGCTCACAGAGATGGGCTTTGAGGTCACGCTGGAAACCGCGGAGTTCCCCGCGGTGTGGCTGAGCCAAGTCATGGGCGCCAAGGACTATCAGATGTCGCTCGTCGCGCACGTCGAGCCGCGCGATATCCCCACCATCTTTGGCAACCCGGACTATTACCTCGGCTATGATTCGCCGCAGGCCCGCACGCTGTTGGAGCAGGATGACATGACAGGGGCCGTGGACCAGATCATGGAGGACATGCCTGCCCTGACGCTGATGAATATGCCCAATATCGTGCTCTACCGCGAAGGCCTAACTGGCCTGCAGCCGAACCAAATCACCGATGCCATTGAATTGCGAGGGGTGCGATGAGAATACTGCGCTTCCTCGGCACCATGTGGGCCGCCTCCATCATCATCTTCCTGCTCATGCGGGCCGTGCCCGGCAACCCGGCGCGCGTGGCCTTGGGCGTCAACGCCACCGATGAATCCGTGGCGGAGCTGACCCACGCCATGGGCCTGGACCGCCCGCTTCTCGTGCAATACCTGGAGTGGATGAAAGGGCTGTTGACCGGCAACTTCGGCGTCTCGCTGTCCTCGCAGCAGGACATCACCCCGCTGGTGATTGACCGCGCGCAGGTCACACTGTTGCTCATCGGGCTGGCCATCGCCCTCGCGCTGGCCGGGGCTATCCCCATGGGCATCCTGCTCGCCCGCTTTCGCCTCCCCGTGCTCAATGCCGCCACGCAGCTGGGCATCGCGGTACCGAGCTTCCTCGTCGGTATTTTGCTGGTTGCGGTCTTCTCCGTGCACCTGGGATGGCTGCCGGCCAACGGCTGGCAGCTGCCTCGCGAGGGTTTGAGCCACCTCGTGCTTCCCGTCATCTCGCTGGCGCTGGTGCAAGGAGCGATGCTCACCCGCTACGTGCGCGCCACCCTCCGCGAGGAAATGGACAAGGACTATATCCGCACCGCCCGCTCCCTGGGTGAATCCCGCACCGGGGCGCTCATCCGCCACGGCCTGCGCAACGCCGCCCTGCCGGTGCTCACCGTCACCGGCGTGCAGCTGAGCACCCTGGTGGTGGGCGCGGTGGTCATCGAGAACGTCTTCGTCATCCCCGGCTTGGGCTCTCTGCTTCTCGACGCCGTCTCCACCCGCGACCTCACCACCGTCCAGACCCTCATCATGGTCTTCGTGACCTTCACCCTGACCGTCAACCTGCTCACGGACCTGGCCTACCGGGTCATCGACCCAAGGCTCAAGGAGGCGCGATGAAACCCGGCTACATTCTGGTGGGCCTGACCATCCTGCTCGCCCTGGTCTCCCTGGTGTGGACGCCCTATGACCCCAACCTCATCTCCCCAGACCGCCTGGCCGGCCCCAGCCTGGAGCACCTCATGGGCACCGACCGCTTCGGGCGCGATACCTTCTCCCGCATCCTCGCCGGCGCCCAGATCACCGTGCTGGTGGGCGTGGTGGCGGTGGCCATCGCCGCCCTCATCGGGGTACCGCTGGGCATTATCGCCGGGATGCGCGGTGGTGGCTTCATCATGGCGGCCACCGACCTGCTGCTCGCCTTCCCCGCGCTCCTTCTGGCCATCGTCGCCGGCGCGGTGTGGGGCTCGTCGACGCTCACGGCGACCATCGCCATCGGCATCGCCGGCATCCCCTCCTTCATCCGGGTCACGCGCTCGGGCACGCTGCAAATCATGACGCAGGACTATATCGCCGCCGCCCGCATCTCGCGCGTGCCGCCGGCGCTCATCGCGTGGCGCCACGTCCTACCCAACCTCGGCGGCATCGTGGCCATCCAGGCCTCCGTCTACTTTGCGTTGGCCGTCCTCGCCGAAGCCGGCCTCTCCTACCTCGGCCTGGGCACTGCCCCGCCGACCGCCTCGTGGGGTCGCATGCTGCACGACGCCCAACCCCTCCTGGCCACCCACCCCCTCCAAGCGCTGTGGCCCGGGCTGGCCATCGCCGGCACCGTCCTCGGATTCAACCTGCTAGGAAGCCATGCTGACCGTCACTGATCTGCGCGTGGGCCCCGTCGGCCCCCTCTCCTTTTCCATCGCACCCGGCGAGCGCGTCGGCCTCATCGGCGATTCCGGCAGCGGCAAGTCCCTGACGGCTCTGGCCATCATGGGGCTGTTGCCCGACCACCTGCAGGCCACCGGATCCATTAACTTCAACGGCCAGGAGCTGCTGGGCATGCGCGACCGCGACCTGCGCAAGCTCCCGCTGGCCATGGTCTTCCAAGAACCCATGACCGCACTCGACCCGCTGATGAAGGTGCCCGGCTTCAACCGCTTCCCGCACCAGCTCTCCGGCGGACAGCGCCAGCGCGCGCTCATCGAGATGGCCATGGCCCGCCGCCCCAAGCTGCTCATCTGCGATGAGCCGACCACCGCCCTGGACCCCTTCACCCAGGAGGAGATCCTCTCCACCATCGTCGATGCCGCGGACAGCGAAGACACGGCGCTGCTGTTTATTAGCCATGACCAGGACGTCGTCAAGCGCGTGTGCGACCGCGTCGTGCGCATCGGTGAGCTCACCACTTCCGACCTCACCCCGCCGCCCATGCCCACCCTGGGCGAGCCCGTCATCGAGCTTAAGAACGTGACCAAGGCCTACCGCGGGGTCACCGCGCTTGACGACGTCTCCCTCACCGTCCGCGAGGGCGAACGCCTCGGCATCGTCGGCGGTTCCGGTTCCGGCAAATCCACGCTGCTCAAGCTTCTCACGGGGCTGGCGCAGCCGACCTCGGGGACGGTGGCGGTGAAGAAGCGGGTGCACATGGTCTTCCAGGACCCCAAGGGCTCGCTCAACCCGCGCATGCCCATCTGGAAGATCGTGGCCGAGGGCGGCGGGACGCGCGAAGAGGCCGAGGCCGTGCTGCGTGAGGTCGGCATCGATGGCTTCGAGCGCTATCCCCGGGACTTCTCCGGCGGGCAGCGCCAACGTATTTCGCTGGCGCGCGCCGTGGTGGGCAAGCCGGAGATCCTGCTGGCGGATGAGGCCGTCTCGGCACTGGACGCCACCTCGCGAGCCCAGGTCCTCGAGTTGCTGCAGCGCGTGACGAAGGACATGACGCTGGTTTTTGTCTCCCACGACATTGACGTCGTGCGCCACTTGTGCCCCACGGTGGCGGTCTTGCAGGACGGCCGGCTGGTCGAGCGCGGCGAAGCGAGTAAGGTGTTCTCCCGATATGGAACACCCTCTGCCACAACGTCCTAACGCCCTTCAGCTCTTTACCGCCTTTAACACCTCCGCGCGCCGCTGGCCCGGTGCCCTGCGCGCGGCGTTGGCGATCATTATCCCCGGCGGGATCGCTGTAGCGACAGGCCACCCGGATGCGGTGCTGCTCATTTCCGCCGGCGCCTTCTCCGTCATCTACGGCGAGGGACACCCCTACCGCACCCGGCGCCACGTGATCCTGACGGCCGGTGGGTTGCTCACGCTGGCGGCCACAGCCGGCTCCCTCGTCGGGGTGCATGGCCTGGCGCTGTCCGCGGTGTTTACGGTGGCTCTGGCAACCATCGGCGCGTTCGTGCAGAATGCGCTGCGGCTGCCGCCACCGGGTTCCTTCTTCATCGTGATGGTGGCCGGTGGTTCCACAATGCTGCGCGGGGTCTCGCCGTGGGAGGTGGCCGCGTGGAGCCTGGCCGGCGTGGCGGCCGGCTACGTGCTGGGCATGCTGCCGCGTTTCCGGGATCCGCACGGCCCGGAGACCCGCGCGGTGGCCGCGCTGGAAAAGGCCGCCGAGGCCTTCGTGAACTCCGATAGCGATTTCTTGGCCCGCCACCACCAGGCGCAGTCTGCTATTTCCACCGCCTGGCAAGCGCTTGCCGACGCCGGCGTCATCCGCGGCGGCCGCATCCGCCACCCCGCCCAGGCGGAGCTGGTACACCGCGCCCTGGCGGCCCAGCAGCGCATCGTGGCGCACCACAAGCAGGTGGGCGGCAACTCGGATGAGCTGTCTGATTCCCCCACCTACGTGGACCCGGACCGCACCACCATCCCGCACACCAAGCCGACGATGCGCTACCGCTTCTACCGCGCCGCGGTGGGCAATTCCCACGCGGTGGTGACGGCGGAAAAGATCGCGCTCGGTGGCCTGGCCACCGCGTTCATTGGCATGGCGCTGGGGCTCAACCGCCCGGACTGGGGCGCGGTCTCGGTGCTCCTGCTCTTGCAGTGGGGGCCGGACCGGGTTCCGGGAACGATTCGCGGTGTGCAACGTATGCTGGGCTCCGTCTTAGGAGTGTGCGTCTTTGCGCTCATTGCGTCCTTCAGCCCGCACGGCTGGGGGTTGGTGCTCGCGCTGGCCTTCTGCCAGTTCTGCGCAGAGATTCTGGTGGTGAAGAACTACGCGCTGTGCGTTATCTTCTCCACGCCGCTCGCTTTGCTCATGGGCAACTCTTCGGAGCACATGGCCCACACCATCGGCTCGCGCATGGCGGAGATTGGACTCTCCGTGGTCGTGGCGATGCTCTTCCTGTGGCTGTGGAAGCCGCGCGCCCAGCTGACCAACCACTACCGCCTGCAAACGCGCTGCTTCGAGGCGATGGCCGCCCTGCTCGGCGCGCTACTCATCAAGACCCCCGAGGAAGCGCTGGCACAGCGGCGCGACCTGCACTACGAGCTGCTCTCGGAACGGCGTAGCATCCAGTCGCTGGCGACCAACCACTCCGATATCAGCGAGTTCTGGGAGCGCCACACCGCCTTGCAACCGGCCGGCTACTTCCTCTTAGATTTCTGCGTGGTCAATCCGCTCTCGCAGCCCAGCCGCGCGGAATTGGACACGCTCATCGAGAAAATCACCGCAGCGGAAATGCGGTCCTGACCTCCTAGCACGGGCAACCCCCGGTTGCCCGCGAATCATTTCACCGACAGCAAAAGGTTCGGATCGAGTACGTGTTCCTCCACGAGTTCGAAGAGAGCGAAGGCTTCCTCCAGCTCACGGACATTCTCATCAAAATTAGGCAGCGACATGGCATTCCAATCGACGCAGAAATAAGTGTCTTCATCCTAGCTCACAACACTGTCATTTCGCGCACCTGCGATAATGGTCACCATGAACTCTCGACAAGCCACCGGTCCCCCAGTAGGCATCTATCCCCACGACATGCACCCGGGCTTGGTCCCTGGCATCGGCGTGGAGGACCAACGCAACGCTTTCGCCCTCGACAAAATCACCTTTTTCAGCACCGCTACCTTCGTCGTAGCCTTCATCGTGTGGGGCATTAGCTCGCCAGAATCCGTCTCGGCCGCATCCTCCTCCGCCTTTTCCTGGGCCATCACGAACGCCGGGTGGCTGCTCAACATCACCATGATGATGGCCGTAGCCACCATGCTATACATCGGCTGCTCCCGTCTAGGTCGCATCAAGCTCGGGACCGATGACGAAGAGCCTGAGTTCGGCTGGTTTAGCTGGGTCGCCATGATGTTTGGCGCCGGCATCGGCGTCGGCATCTTCTTCTACGGCCCGTCAGAGCCGCTGTCGCACTATCTCACCCCGCCGCCGCACACCGTCGACGGCAACAGCGTCGAGGCCCTGCACCAGGCCATGGCCCAGGCGCACTACCACTGGGGAATCTCGCCCTGGGCAGCCTATGCCCTCGTCGGCGGCGCCATCGCCTATTCCTCCTACCGCCGCGGACGCGTCCCTCTGGTGTCCTCGATTTTCAAGCCGCTGTTCGGCTCCCGCGATACCGACGGCCCGCTGGGCAAGCTTATCGACGTCCTCGCCCTCGTCGCCACGCTCTTCGGCACCGCCGCCACACTGGGTCTTTCCGCCATCCAGATCGGCCAAGGCGTCTCCATCATCCGTGGTGCCGGCCCGCTGACCAACTCCGTGCTCATCGTGATCATTGCGGTCCTGGGCTGCGGTTTCATCATCTCGGCGGTCTCGGGTGTCTCCCGCGGCGTGCGCTATCTCTCTAATTTCAACATCACGGTGACACTCGGCTTGGTCATCTTTGTCTTCTTCACCGGTCCGACCTTGCTCCTGCTCAATCTCGTGCCCTCCGGCATCGTGACCTACATCGACCAGCTTTTGCCGATGATGGCCAAAGGCCTGTCCTGGGGCGATGAAACCGTCGAGTTCCAGTCCTACTGGACTGCGTTCTACTGGGCGTGGTGGATTGCCTGGACGCCGTTCGTCGGCATGTTCGTGGCCCGTATCTCCCGTGGCCGCACGCTGCGCGAATTCACGGCCGTGACCGTCTTCGCCCCTTCCCTCATCCTCATCCTGGCCTTCACCATCTTCGGCGGCACGGCCATTACCTTCCAGCGCGAAGAACTACCCAACTTTGATGGCTCCGCCTCCGGCGAGCAGGTTCTTTTCGCCATGTTCGACAACCTGCCGCTGAGCAGCATCACGCCTTTCATTTTGATCCTGGTGCTGGCGGTCTTCTTCATCACCTCTGCGGATTCCGCATCGGTCATCATGGGAACCATGTCCTCCAAGGGCAATCCCGCCCCGAACAAGATCATCGTTATCTTCTGGGGCCTGTGCATGATGGGCATCGCTGTTGTCATGCTTCTGACCGGTGGTGAGGACGTGCTCACAGGCCTGCAGAACCTGACAATCCTCTCAGCGCTACCTTTCTGCATCGTGCTGCTCGTCATGATGGTGGCCTTCATCAAGGACCTGCGCTCCGACCCGGTATTCATCCGCCGCGCCTACGCGCGTGCCGCGGTGGAAAACGCCGTCGTGCGTGGCATCGAGGAGCACGGCGATGATTTCGAGATCACCGTCGAGCACGCCGACGAGGGCCGCGGTGCCGGCTCCGACTTCGACTCCTCAGCGCACCGCTACACAGACTGGTACCAGCGCACCGATGAAAAGGGCGAGAATGTAGACTACGACTTCGACACCGATACCTGGGCCGATGGCTACGACCCGAACTCTGAGCAGAAGGAGACCTAAGTGGGCATCCCCGACGATGTCGTCCTCGACGGCTACACGCTTATCGAACAGCACGAAGTGGACCACGAGTTCCTCATCAATGGCTCGCCGCTCGCCGTGGATACGCCTCTGCTTTTCGCACTCACGATTGTTGGTGTTCTCCTCGTGGCGGCCAGCTTCTTCCTGCGCAGGCCGGTCCGCATCATCGCCGGGCTCTTGGGCGCGATCCTGACGCTGACCAAGCTGTGGTGGATGCCCATCGCACTGGCCCAACAGTTCAACGACAGCCAGGTCTTTGGCTACACGCTGAAGTACTACCCCCGGTACTGGCCGGCGGCCTCCATCATCGTGGTGGTCATCGCAATCATCGGCATCATTTCCGCCTTCCTCCGCCGAGGCTAGCGCGACTCCAACACCGCAATCGCAATGTGCACGCGGTTGGTACCGCCCAGCTTGTCCAAGATGTGCTTGATATGGGTCTTCACCGTGGTCACGGAAACGTAGAGCTGTCCGGCAATCTCCTGGTTGTCTAGGCCCTGGGCCACCAGCTCCGCCACCTCGTTTTCGCGCTGGCTTAAGCCCTCCAGTGGGCGGGGCTCAGGCGACTTGGCTGCGGTTGTGGGCGCAGGCTCAGGACGCTTGAGCGCCAGCAAATTCTTCAGCGCCTTCGGGCTCAGCAGCTGCTGTCCTGCGGCCACGGCCCGCACCGCCGAGACCAGTCCTTCCGGCTCGATGGTCTTCAGCAAGAACCCCATCGCGCCGGCGTGTAGCGCATCCACGATGAACTCATCCGTATCAAAAGCGGTGAGCATGACCACCGGAAGGTCTGCCGCGCTCGCGCGCAGCTGTCCGGCCGCCTCGATGCCGTCCATCACGGGCATGCGGATATCCATGAGAACGACATCCGGTTGCAGATCCAGCACGCGGGCCACGCCATCGCGCCCATTGCCGGCCTCGGCCACCACCTCGATGTCTGCTGCGCCTTCCAGGATGAAGCGGATACCGCGCCGCAGTGCCTGCTCGTCATCGACTAACACCACTGAAATCATTACGCGTGTGCCTCCTCCGGTAGCTCGAGGACCCAGGTGAAGGTGGAGGCGTCGTCAAGCACTGTGAAGGTGCCTCCCGCCAGCCGGGCGCGTTCCTCCAGCCCCAACAGGCCATTGCCGCCGCCGGACTTCGGCTGGTGCGTCACCTTCTTATTCTGCATGGTCACCCGCACCTTATCCTCCTCGTTCTCCACGGTGAGCCTTACCTTCTGCCCCGGCGCGTACTTGCGCGCGTTGGTCAGCCCCTCCTGCACGGCGCGGCCCAGCGTGTGAGCTGCCATCGTGCTAAGCCTATCGATGCTCTCATGCGCGTCCCCTTTCTCATACCGCACCTTCGTCCCCGTCGCCCGTGCGCGCTCGATGTGTTCTTCGATGCTCGCGCGCGGATCCACCCGATCGTCCACGCGCAGCGCCTTGATCACCCCGCGCAGATCCTCCACAGCGGCCTTCGCCTCCGACTGGATGGTGTCTGCCGCCTCGGCGATGTGCTCTGGGTCCGCATCCTTGCGGTAGCTCAGGCCACCCGCGTACACGGAAATAAGGCTGAGCCGATGCGAGAGGGAATCGTGGATATCGCGGGCAATGCGGTTGCGTTCCTCCAGACGCGCCCGCTCCTCGCGCGAGCGCAGCTGGTCCTCATTAAGCTCCGCCAAGCTCACCAGCGTGACCTCGCGCTGGCGGCGCTGCGCGCGCACCGAGCCCGTAATCCAGGCAACGATAAGAAAGAGGCTCCCATAGAACACGTAACCAAAGGGATCGAAGATGTTCATCCGAATGTAAGGCACAGAGATAACGGTCACACACGAGGCCACGAAGACCGCCGTCCCCGCCAGGGACCACCGCAATCGGCCGCGCGAGATGATTGAAATCAACACCACCAGCACTGACAGCGACAGTGGGCGAAACCCGCCTAGTACCAGGACGAGCAGAGCCGCAATCAGCACCACCGGGTGGCCGGGGTACTCCTCGTGGATGTTGCGCTCCCGCCGTGAGTGGTGCAGGGCGAAGGGCAGCAGAATCCACGTGGCGAAGCTAAATAGACCCATCAAGCCCATAACAAGGGCTTCCTGATCCGTCCCCTCGAAGTTTTCGATATGGGGGATCCATGCCGCCAAATCCGCCACCACGCAGAGCAGAATGAGCAGCACCGTGATCCACAGTGGTCGCGTCTTTCTCGTCATGGTTGCCACGATAGTTCTCCCTGCGTTCCGGAAAATCCTCCCTGCGGAGGATACCGGCACCCCAAGCCCGGTTCATAACCTAAACCGCATGAGAAGAACACAGACTTTGTACGAACTGCTCACCGCCGCCGGACTGGTGTTCGTCGCTTATGATTTCTCCCACGGCGCTTTCGTCACTACCAGCGCGCTCGCCGCAGTGTTGTACGCGGCCGTGGCAATCGGTCTCACGTTGCTGATTTTGCGCAAGCACCCGGGCATTGCGCACGGGGTGGTGTGGGGTATTGCGGTCTCCACTGTCGCCGGCCAGCTCAACGAGAACATGTACCACCTCCTCATCCGTACGGTCCCGGACTGGCTGGTCATCGCTGGCATCGCCCCACTCACCGAGGAAGTCCTCAAATTCCTCGGCGTCATCTTCATTTGCACCTGCGTCATCCGGTCCCGCCACTGGGCGGACTACGTTTTCGTCGGCGTGGCCGTGGGGATGGGTTTTAGCGTGAGCGAAAACGCCGTCTACTACGCCAACATGACGCTGGAGAACCTCGATTCTGATCTCAGGGGAACGTTGCTGGCGCTCCTTGTCCGCTTCATCGCGAACCCGCTCATGCACTCCTTTTTCACCGGCATCGCAGCATATGGACTCTCCCGCAGGCAACCGGTGCGTTGGCTGCTTATCGCCATGGCGGTGCACTTCACGGCCAATTTCGGCCCGTCTATCTCTACCGCGTTTGAGGACGCCTTCTGGCCCATCTTCCCTACCTTCCTCATCCTCATCGGCCTGTGGGTCGCCACGATTGTCAGCATTGTGAAACTCCGCAAAATCCTCCCTGCGGAGGATACCGGCGCAAAATCGCAGCTCTTAGGGTCAAAAGCATGAGAAACACACTGATTTATTCCTGCATCGGCGTCCTCGCCGCAGTACCGCTTGCCGACGCCCTCCTCCCCGACCCCACTCCCGACACCACGCCCGTACGCGGTATCCCGGGGCTTGAATGCCCGGAGGATCCGTACGCCTCCTCGCAGACCTGGAACTGCGGTGGTGCGACCATCATTTCTGAGGAAGGCAGCTCCTCCCACGAGGTCGAGACCTACCTGCCGCGGCAGCACCGTTCCTTCATCGGGACGCGCGCGCTCACCGACGCCCCCATCACCACCCAGGCGCCAGAGCTCTACCGCGTCGAGGACGGCGACGGCATCACGCTGGCTCACCCGCACGACAACACCATCTCCTTCCTGTATATCGAGGGCCCGAAGGCAAGTGACTTCGCCGATCGGGTTCAGAAGGAGGAAGCTTGAAGTACCTGTACTACCTGCTGACCCTCGGCGCGTTGGGGGTGACCGTTGTTCACTACACCCATGAACCCTTTCTGCCCGCCAGCGCGCTGACTGCGGTGGCCTTCGCCGCCGTACTCGTCTCCCTCGCGCTGTTCTTCCTGCGCCGCCGCCCAGGAATTGCGCACGGCGTGGTGTGGGGCTTTGCTGTCTCCGGGCTCGCGGTGGAGCTCAATACGAACATGACTCACCTTCTCGCCCGCGTTGGCTTGGACTGGCTGGGCGCTGCGGGGTATGCGCCGCTCATCGAGGAAGTGCTCAAGTTCCTCGGTGTGTTGCTTATCTGCACCTTCGTCATCCGGCCCCGCAGTTGGCTCGACTACGTCTTCGTGGGCGTGGCCGTGGGCATCGGCTTCACTGTAGGTGAGGACGCCACCGCCTTCGCGCGCATGACGGTGGATAACCTCGACTCGGATACCGCCGGGTCGATCGGGGCGGTGGTCATCCGACTGGCGTCCAACCCGCTCTCCCACTCGCTGTTCACCGGGCTCAGCGCCTACGGCCTCTCCCGCACGCAGCCGGTGCGCTGGCTCATTGCCGCCATCGCAGTGCACGTGACGAATAACCTGTTCCCGTCGCTCAGCACTACGCTTGGCGACGCCATCTGGCCCGTCCTCGCCGGCATGGCCGTCGTGCTAGCCGTGTGGGTAGCCACCATCTGGGGCGTTATTGCGCTGCGGAAGAAGGCGGCTGCGCATCCGACCCCGTCCCCTGCACCGGCGCACGCATAGCCTTCGTGGCCGGCGAGGGGTGCGCGTCCTCGGCAGCGAGGCGCTCAAAGGCCACCGCCGCCAGGGCTGCGGCTTGGTCTCCCAGAACCGAATCATCAAAGCGCACCAGCGGCGAGTGGTTCCACTCGCGCATGTGCTCCGGGGTGTGCGGATCCCCCGTACCGAACCACATGAAGGTGCCCGGCACCTGGGCGAGCACCGCGCCGAAGTCTTCCGAGGCCATCATCGGCGTATCCATGGTCAGCACGTTTTCCGCGCCGAACATCCCCGCCCACAACGACGCCGCGAACTGGTCCTCGCGCGGTGAGGTCTTGGTGGCTGAGTACAGGACCTCAAAGTCCACCTTCGCGGTACAACGGTGCGAGGCCGCCACGGAGCTCGAGACCTCGATGATCATTTGGCGGACGGCGTCGATGTGTTCGTCGCGAAGCACGCGCACCGTCGCGCCCAGCTCCGCCTTGTCCGGGATGACGTTGACCGCACCGTCGCCTGCGCGCAGGTTGGTCACCGTGATGACAATCGGCGAGTTCGCGTCGAAGCGCCGGGTCAGCGCCACCTGCAGCGCCACCTGGATCTCCGCGAGGGCCGCAACCGGATCGATCGCATCGTGCGGGCGCGAGCCATGCCCACCCTTGCCGTAGACGGTGATTCCCAAGTTGGACGACGAGGCCATCATCGGGCCCGCGATGTGGTGGAACGTGCCCCGATCCTGCGGGCCGACGTGCAAACCGTAGGCGGCAATGGGGCGGCGGCCGGCGGCGTCGAGCACGCCCTCATCGATCATCGGCTGCGCACCGCCCGGGCCTTCCTCACCCGGCTGGAACATGAAGATGACATCGCCCAACAACTCCTCGCGGTGACGGCACAGCATCTTCACCGCGCCGATCAGCCCCGCCGTGTGCAGGTCGTGGCCACAGGCGTGCATGTTGTTATTCGTCGAGGCAAACGGGCTGCCCGTCTGCTCGCGCACCGGAAGGCCGTCCATGTCCGCACGCAGCAGCACCGACACGGGGCGCTCGCCGCGCTTGCCGCCACGCAGCACCGCGACGACCGAGCTGAGGTCACGGCCGAGATGAATCTCCAGCGGTAGGCCTTTAAGGGCTTCGAGCACCTTCTCCTGGGTGCGCGGCAGGTGCAGCCCCACCTCCGGGTTCTGGTGCAAATCGCGGCGGAACTCCTGCAACTCCGGAAGCAACTCCCGGCCTTCCTCCACGAACACCTGGCTGGCCAACCGCTCCCCCAGCTTGGCCGAAACCATCGGAAGCGGTGGCAATTGCTGACGGTGGCGCGGGGCCATCTTCATGGTGTCATCCTTTCCGAGCATGTGCGCCGAGCATACCGGAATCTGTATTAAGGTAGCCGTTTATGAAGCTCTTCCCCGCGCTGGTGGCCAGCTCCCTGATGTTCACGCCCGGCTCCTCCTACCAACTGTCGAGCCGCGACGAGGCCTCATCGCAGTGGGCCGTGGACACCATGTTCAACGTCATCGATGGCTTAGGCACTTCCTCCCATCTGCTTACCGACGCGTGGTCTACGGAGCAGGAAGAGTACCCATACCCGATTAAAGAAATCGACGAGGTTTCCCTCGTGGAGCGGCGTGCTACCGACGAACCAGGCCGTGAGAAGTGGATCATCTCCTCGCCGTCGATGGGGCGCGATATTCCCGTCGACGTCGTCGTGGGCAACGGCGGGCCCGTTGTGTACTTTCTCGAGGGCGTAGATTCCCCGGAGACCTCGAACTGGATCACCAAGGGCCACGTGCGCCGCGTGTTTGGGGATACGGATGCGAGCATGGTGATTCCGTCGCAAGGCGCAGGTTCCATGTGGACCGATTGGAGAGAGGATGACCCCAAGCTGGGGCGCCACAAGTGGGAAACTTTTGTCACCACCGAACTCGCCCCCGTCGTGGAAGCGGAGCTCAACCACAACGGCAAGCGCGGACTCATTGGGTTGTCCATGGGAGCGTCGGGCGCGGTGATGATGGCGAACAACAACCCGGGTTTCTTCAGTGGCGTGGCGGGTATTTCCGGCTGCTATTCCACCACCAGCAAGGTGGGCCAGGGCACAGTGGACTTGACGGTGCGCACTAAAGGCGGCGACCCAACGAACATGTGGGGGCCGCGCGGTTCGGAAGACTGGCTGCGCAATGACGTCATGTCGCATCCGGAGGGGCTTCGCGGCACGGCGCTCTATCTCGCCGCTGCCTCGGGCGCGTGGACGGACGAGGAACTGGCGGCCTATCCCGGGAAATCCGTCAATGATCGCATCGGCGGCACCCTTTTGGAGGCTGGCTCGCGTCGCTGTACGGAGGAATTTTCCGCAGCGCTTGACAACGCCTCAATCCCCCACACCACCGACTATCTCACCGACGGCACCCACGACTGGGTGATGTTTGGCAAGCAATTGCAGCCGGCGTGGGATGCGATTAAACCGGCGCTGTACTAGCGAAGGCCAACACTCTCCCTGCCCTTGGCTTGCGTTTCCGCCCATTCCCCTCTTCGCCGTGGTACCCCTGCTAACCAGGCGGTTTCTGCTTCCGGTTGCGGGGTTGCTGGTGCTGTTTTAGTCTCTGTGCCCATGGGGGATATTGAAACCTACCTCCGCCTCCGCAACTCGGGGATTGCGCTGGTGGAGCATATACCTGGCACACCCGAAAAGCTCCGCGCGCTCGGCGCCGATGCCTCTGATGCCACCGAGCTTTCACAGCTGCACCAGGTTTACTTCGGTCCCACCCGCTTTAGCGGCAAACAACGCAAAGCCCGCCAAGCAGCACTCGCCCAGAAACACAGCCTGGGCACCCTCACACTGATTGAAACCTACGTTTCAAAAGTCAAGAAAACCCTGGATGCGTGGAACCTTAGAGCCAAACTCGCCGCCACACCAGCACACCGCATCCCCACCGTTGCTACCGCGCGGCTGAAAGAACTCACACGTAAAAGAACCGCGAAACCAGGTGTGCGCATCACCTACCGAGAGCAAGGCCCTAACACACTCTCCATTACCGATGACGCCACCACGATTGCCAACATGCGCGCAGTCTTAGAATCCACCAACAACACCGATCTGCTTCAAGCCGCCAACGACGTCTTCTTCACCCAAGCCACCGGCACCAAGCCTGCCGTGCGCACCCAAGTCATCGTCACGTTGAACGAGTTGGACCAGATCATCAACGGCAACGGGGACGAGATCGAACTCAACCTCACCAACGGCGCGCGCATGACAGGCGCTGAATTCCTCACCCACAAGTTTGCCGAAATCGGCTACGCCACCATCATCCACCCTGTCGAAGGACCCATCAACACCTGGCGGCTATCGCGTGGAGCAAACCTCAACCAACGCCTGACCCTCCACGCGGAATTCCACACCTGCTCACGCCCTGGCTGTAATAAACCAGCTGATTACTGCCAAGTGCACCATCTCATTCCTTGGCAGGCGGGTGGCTACACCAACATTAAAAACCTCACCTTCCTGTGCGCCTACCACAACGGCATCAACGACGATGACCCACAAAGGCCTACCGGGCGCGGCTACATGTACCGGCTTAATACCGGGGTTAGCTTCATCCCACCGTGGGGTGCACCGATTACCGCAATGCCGGAATACCAAGAAGCACTAGCCAGACTCACCGCCGAACGAGAAGCAGAACGACCACCAGACCCACCACCCGACAGCAGCTAACGCCCCAGCCACCACACACAGCAACGACTGAAAGGAAACGGCTCACCACCAGCGACAACACCGCCACCCGCCAACCGAGGGAAGGTTCGCGGGCACACCGGCGATCCTTCAGACACCACCCACAAACCACAACAAGGCACGCGGGGATCCCTGACCACGGCTAATGCGCCACAACATGCTGTGGGGTGTACCGGAGCACTTAAAGGAGAAGCCCGCCACCCAGATGCAACGACAGTGACGGCACGGCCGGGTTTAAGCCCTTAAAAAACGAGACGCGCCAACCAAAGCCAGACTGACGGGGCCTCGGCGATCCAAAGCCAGACTGACGGGGACCTCAGCGATCCCAGGGACAGCGCACCCGACGACTGGAAGATGGTTGACGGGGATCTCGATGAACACCAGTTTCCTCCCGCCCACTGGCCCCATGCTGTAGGTGCACCCACAGCCCGTTAAGGGACAA